>NZ_RAWD01000169.1:0-20602 GCF_003612065.1 Corallococcus sp. CA047B | reverse complement strand
AGTCCATCCAGGCGCTGTCGAAGGTGGACATCGGGAAGTCCCTGGCGGGCATGAAGTCGGGCCTGGGCGGGCTGGGCACCGCGGTGGCGGACTTCACCACGTCCATGCCGTCCCTGATGGCGAGCATTGGACGGCTGGCGCTGGGCTTCGCCACGGCGGCCATCCCCATCCTGGCCGTCGTCGCGGCCCTCGCCGGCATCGCCCTGCTCGCGGGCAGCGTCTACAAGAGTTGGGGTGACATCAAGCTCCTGGCCAAAGAAGCCTGGAGCGCGATGTCCGAGTCCGTCGCGGAGATGATGGCCGGGCTGAGCGACGTCGCCATGAAGCTGGCGGACGTCTTCGGCCTCGCCTTCAGCGCCCTCGGCGCCACTATCGAAGCCATGGTGGACCGCTCCCTCGACTTCGTCGCCTTCCTCGTGGCCAAGAGCGCGGCTGTGCTCCGACCGATAGCCAAAGCAGCTGGCATGGTGACCACCGAGAAGGTCCTATCGTCGGCGGAGAAGCTCACCGGCAAGGAATTGAAGAAAGGCATCCTCGAGGCCCTCTCGGCCGGGGGGAATGCCTTCCTCGACAAGATGGGCAAGGAGGCGTCGGAGTTGAAGAAGAGCGCCGTCCTCATCGCGACGAAGGCTGCTGACGCGGCGAAGTCGGCAGGCGCGGCGGTCAAGGACACGGTGGGCTTTGGGCTCCAACACTCCGCCTCCGGCCTCGAGGAGATGATGAAGGCCGTCCTGAACTCGAAGACGGTCGAGGAGTGGAAGGCGAAGATGGGGGACCTGAAGGACCTCCTCAACTCGCTCTTCGACGGCAACGCGCAGGCCCACCTCCGCAAGCCGGACGACAACGGCATCGAGGTGTCCGCCGCGGGCCATGCCGGGACAGAACGCTTCGCGGAGCGCTTTCGCGGCGGGCTGGGCTCCCCTGCCATGGACGCCTACAACAAGCAGGTGGAGGACCAGGCGAAGGCCCTCGCGGAGTCCATCCGCCGGGCCGCCGAGGACGCGGCCGCCGCTGCTGCCGCCGCGAAGGACAGCCTCATCGCGGGCTTCGTCAATCGACTGGGCGAGCTGGGCGGCATCATCAACTCCGCGAAGCAGGGCTTCGAGGCGGGCGGCTTCTGGGGCGCCGTCATCGCCGCCATCGGCGAGCTGCTCATGGGCACCGAGGAGATGGCCGGCGCCATCGAAATCCTCAACGGCATCGTCTCGCAGGTGTCGGACATCTTCGGGGCCATCGGCCGCGGGCTCCAGCCGCTGCTGGGCGCGGTGGGCTACGTGCTCGAGGTGGTGGTCAACCTCATCCAGCCTTTCCTGGAAATGCTCGGGGACATCCTGGAGGACTTCGCGCCCGTCATCGTCATGGTGGGCGAAATCCTCCAGGCCCTCACGCCCGTCCTGAGCGGTGCCTTCAAGGCGCTCGCGTCGGCCATCAGCTGGCTCGTGGAGGGCGTGCTGAAGGGCGTCTTCGAAGTGCTGCGCTATGTGGGCCTGGCCATCCTCTACATCATCAAGGGGCTGGCCTCCGCGTGGAACGGCATCATCAGCGCCATCCAGTGGGTGTTCAAGAAGCTGGGGGACATCTCCATCTTCGGCGCGCATCCGCTCGGCTTCCTCCGCGACTGGGGGGACAGCATGGAGTCCGCGAAGATCAACACCGACTCGCTGAACGAGAGCATCTCGAACCTGAAGGACGTCACCTGGGACGCGGCGAAGCGGAAGGCGGAGGAGACGGCGGAGGTCCTCAAGAACAAGGAGGCGCTCGCGGACGTCAACGAGGCGCTCTCCAACGTGCCCGCCCTCTGGAAGGTGGCACTCCGGCGCTTCGACTCGCAGGATGAGCAGGACGGGCCCAACACGCCGGGAGGGAGCGCGACGCCCGCCCCCACCCAGCCGCCCCCTTCCCCGTCGGGCGGAGACGCGGTGTCCGCTCCTGGAGGCTCGGGCTCCTCGATGTTCAACTACATCGTCAACATCACCGGCTATGACGCGAAGGAGTCCATGGAGGAGGCGATGAAGACCGCCGAGAGGTTGCAGCGGCTCTTCGGCCTCCGCGTCTACGGCACCGCCGCGCCCGTCACCAGCCGGTACGCGTAGCGCCCGGGTCGCCCCTTCTTCAGGGGCATGGCCTACCTCCAGCTGTCCGGCATCGAGGTCCGCTGCTCCACCGCCAAGGGACTCATGCAGAAGCCCACACTGCTGGGCCCGCGCATGCGGACCTTCAGCGGCTGGGCGATGAGCGGCACCCGCGCGCGCGTTTTCGCCTGGTCCGGCGGCACGCCGCCCATGGCCCTCTCGGAGGCCCAGGCCCTGCGCCGCCTCGTCGACGGTGAAGGACACTCGTGGGCCTTCGACACCAACGGCGCGGCGGGGCTCGTCAGCAGCAAGGGCGCGCCCGGCACCGTCACGGGCTCCGTCGGAGTGGGGCCCGGCAGTTCCACGCCGCGCTTCGGGGCGGGCGGCCTGGTGCTCGCGTCCGGCGCCTCCGTCACGTGGGCAACGGGGACCACCACCACGTACCTCGTGGGGGCGTGGATCCGGGGTGCATTCAGCTCCGGAGCATGGGTGCACCTCATCGTTGACCCAGGCACGGACATGACCTGGATGAACGGGGAGGAGTGGTACCCAGCCGGGGACCTCATCGGAGAGACAGGCATCGCTCTGGGCGTCGGACTCCTCACTCCCAACGCACTGTCCATCGCCAACCGCACGGCTGAGATGGGCACCCCGAGCGTGCTGGACGTCGATGACCTCGTGCTGCTGCCGTACGCGGTACCGCGGGCGTGGATTCCCCAGTGGTACGCGTGGGGCGCGACGGGCCACCCCTTCGGCCCGCTGCCGTACCACACCGCCACGGGCGACGGCGTACCCGGCCCCTTCCAGGTGCTGGGCCAGGCGGGTGACGCGGCCGCCGTGGAGTACGACGACAGCGGCGCGCGAGTGCAGGGCCAGTACCTGGACTTCGAGTTGTGGCAGCAGCCGGAGGGCACCTGACATGCGCACCCTTTCCCCCGCCGAAACCGCCGTCCTCTCCTGCCGCGCGGGCTTCGCCTCGCACGTGCGCGTCCTGGTGCTGCGCGGCGCCACCTGGACGGACCTCTCCACGCTGCTACCCGGGGACTATCTGCTGGGCGCCTCCTGGTCGGACAGCATCGACGCGCCCGTGTCCACCGCCAGCGTCTCCGTGGTGCGCAACGGCCCGGACGGCAAGCGCCTGTCGCTCGCGCCCATGGTGGTGAGCAGCGTCCTCAACACGGTGGACGCCACCTACCAGCCGCTGCTGCGTGAGGGCGCATACTTCCGCGTGGAGCTGGCCACGGTGCCACTGGACACCCGGCGCGCGGACGTCCCCACCGGCGCCTGGCGCGAGGTGTGGCGCGGCCGCATCGACGAGGTGGACGCGGGCGGGGACGAGCTGCGCCTCACCGGAAGGGATTTGGGCGGACTGCTGCAGGACACCTGGGCGGAGGTGGAGCGCACGTACGGAAGCGCCGCCGGCACGCCCGTGCAGGCCGTCATTCAGTCCATCCTCAACGACAACGGCATGGCCTCCTTCGGCCTCTACACGCCGGTGGATCCGCTCTCCGTGCGCGGGCCGTACGTGCAGGAGCGGGAGCCCCTGCTGGACGCGGTGACCTTCCTCGCCGAGCAGATTGGCTGGGACCTGCGGATGCGCTGGCGCGAGGACGCGGGCGCCTTCGCCCTCACCCTCTGGAGCCCCAACCGCACGACGAACGTGCCCGTGGCCACCTTCGGGCCGGAGAACGTCCTGGAGCTGGGCGAGCTCAAGCGCAGCCTGGAGCACGTGCGCAACGTGGTGGAGGTGGTGTACTCGGACAAGGCGGACAAGGACGCCACCGGCGCGAAGAAGCGCAAGACGGTGACGGCCACCCACGCCAGCAGCATCGCCCTCTACGGGCGCCGGTGGATGCAGGTGGCGGAGGCGGCCTCCTCCCTCATCGACACCGAGATGGAAGCGACGCGGCTGGCGGCGGCGGCCCTCGCCGACCTGTCCGAGTCCGCGCTGAGCCTGTCGCTGACGCTGCCCGGCGTCCACTGGTACCTCGAAGCAGCGGACCTGGTGCAGGTGCTGCCGGACGGCGTGCACTTCGACACGGCCCAGCACATCGCCGTCGTCTCCGCGGAGCACGAGTGCGCGTCCTCCGGTGAGGCGCGGACGAAGCTCCAGTTGCAGGGCCGGCCCAGCACCAGCCGCGCCGTCTGGGCGGAGAAGGACGCGCGCCCAGGTGTTGCCCCCAGCGCGCCCTTCACCGGGCCCTCGGCACCGGCGGGCCTGACGGTGACGAACACCGTCAACGGCTTCTCCCTCGCTTGGACGCCCGCCGCCACCGGTACCGAGTGGGACTCGTACGAGCTGCACGTGAGCAGCACCTCGGGCTTCACGCCCTCGCAGGCGACGTACCGGACGAACGGCCGCGCCACGCGCTTCGACGTCCAGGACCTGGTGGCCGGCCGCGCCTACTACGCGCGCGTCATCCCTCGCGACGCGAAGGGCAACGCGGGCCCCGCCAGCACCGAGGTGACGCTCGCGCCCAGGTACGTCGCGCCGGCCATGCTGCTGCCCACCGTGACGTACGCGGCGCTCCCGTTGAATGCGGACTTCGAGGCGCTCAGCGACGCGTCCCTCCCCCCGGATGGGTGGAGTGTTTCGCCCGGCGCCTGGAACGTGGACGCCTTCGACGAGCCCACCAGCGTCTTCAGTGGCGCCCGCGCCGTGCGCCTGGCGCCGACGCTGCTGGCAACGAAGCTGGGCAGCCAGCGCTTCGTCGTCCGGCCCGAGGACCTCGTGTACCCCAGCGTTCTCATGCGAGGAAACACGGAGGGCACCAACAACAACTTCACCTGCGTCCTCTGGCTCGCATGGCTCGACGCCAACGGCAATCTACTCCCCTCCGGAGGCATCTCGACGGTGGACGTGGGCGTCGCCTCGTCGCTCTGGAAGGACGTCGGCAGGGGGCAGTACGCTGTCGCCCCCGCCAACGCGCGCTACTGCCAGCTCTACGTCGGCAAGGGCAACGCCCTGGCATACACGCTCTTCCTCGACTCGGCGCGCGTGGTGGTGCAGTCGAAGTTGGAGAAGCCCGTGTCGGCGGTGCTCATCACCGCGTCGGGCTGGGTATGGACAGGGGTGCCGCGCGATAGCCCGTCGTACTACCGCAACGAAGGGGAGACCGTCTTGGGGGGCAGCATCAAGAGCGGCACCCTTGGCTCGGCATGCTTCCAGTTGGATGTCGGCTACCGCCCTGCCACGGAGATGCGGTTCCCCGTGGTGAGCAACGGCGCGTTCGGTTGGGTGAAGGTGACGACCGACGGGTACGTCACGCCCATGGCCGGCAGCACCACGGAGTTCTCGCTTGAGGGCATCCGCTTCCGGGCGGTGGCATAAGCCTCACGGCTGGAGCGCGGCGACGACCTTCTGTTGGGTCGCATCATCGTCCGCCCGGACCTCAATGACGATGTGGCCCGACTGGATACGCTGCGCTGGCTCGATGGGGATGCCGTCCATCCGCTTCTTCCATTCGGCCGCAGCGTCGTGAGAGTTGAACTGGAGAAGCCTCACGTCCGCACCGTGGCCCTTGTAGTCGAAGCAGCGCGGCGCCACGATTTGCTCCTTGTCCTCCGTCTTCTCGGTGAGCACGACGCCGCGCGACTTCGCGAACGCCTCGGCGGACTCGATGGTGTCGAGCCCTTTCGAGCAGGCAATGACAGACAGGGCAAGGGCGACGACAAGCATGAGGCGCATGGTGGGAACCCTCCGGGACGCGGAAGCCTACCAGCCCGGCCGGACAGCTCCGGAGGGTCGCGTCAGCCCCCTCCCAGGGAAGGACACTGACGACAGCTCACAAGCCAGACCTTCCTGCGGCGGCCCCGGCGGACCGACTCCTTCAGCGTCAGCGTGCCCTGGCGGGGAGCTACCGCCGCGCCGCACCGGCACGTCCCCGCGCGGAGGTTGGGCCGCATGCCTTGGGCCGCGTTGGCGCACTCCAGGTGCCGCGTGCCGGTGGCGGCGGAGTACTCCACGTACTCGCCCTTGAGGATGCGGCCGCCGCACCCGTCGGCGGTGCACGTGCCGGCCTTCTTCGTGACGATGACGGGCACTGCCTACGCCCCCGCCCCGGACAGCTGCAGGCCCAGCTGGGCCACCTGCCCTACCTGACGAGGGCGAGCGTCCCGGGGCGCCTCGGAGCGCGGCCCACGCACCTTCCCGGCGGCCCGCGCGGGCAGCTCCGGCCCGTGCCCGCGGGCGTCCAGCGCACTGCGCAGCCGGGACAGCCCCCGCTCGCGCAGCTTCCGCACCTTCGCCGCGGACAGCCGCAGCTCCTGGGCCAGCGTCCGCTCCGAGGCCTCCTGCCCACCAGGGCGGCCCAGGCCCGTGGAGGCCTGCACCACGACACGCTGGAGGCGGGGCAACCGGTGCAGGGCGGACAGGGCATCCTCGCGCTCCGCCACCTGCGCGAGGCGCACGGCCGTGGTGTCCACCAGCGACAGCCGCAGCTCGACGCTGGAGGAGGCGCCACTCCGACGCGCGTGGCCGGTGTCCGCGCTGGCGGTGTCGGTGAGCAGCTCGTCCAGGGAG
The DNA here is from genome assembly GCF_003612065.1 of Corallococcus sp. CA047B. Classification (NCBI taxonomy): domain Bacteria; kingdom Pseudomonadati; phylum Myxococcota; class Myxococcia; order Myxococcales; family Myxococcaceae; genus Corallococcus; species Corallococcus sp. CA047B. Next base: position 14,008 of record NZ_RAWD01000169.1, on the reverse strand, counting down.
AGGGTGGCGATGGCGCCCTCGCCCAGGGCATGGACGCCAGCGTCTTCCATGCCCTGGCGGCGCAGCACGTCCGACACCTTCACGCCCTCGGAGTGGGCCGCCCGCTTCGCCCGGGCCAGCTTCCGGCGGGCGTGCCGCGTCACGTGGACAGCGCTGCGCTCCTTGGCCGCGTGGCGCTCCATGGCCTGCCTCGCCAGGCGCACCACGTAGGCCGGGTAGAGGCAGCCTCCCGGGCGGCGGCCCGGAGTGAAGCGGCGCCACTTGCCGAGCGTGGCCAGCAGCCCCTCCTGCTGCAGGTCCTCCGCGCTCACCTTCCAGGTGCGCGCGACGGCGAGGGCCAGGCGCGCCACGTAGGGCAGCACCAACCGCGTGAGGTGCGCCTCCGCGCGGCGCTGCTCGGGGCAGCCGTCCGGCAGCTCGCGCAGGAGGAAGAGAAGCGACTCCATCTCCAGCTCCGGCGTGGGTGCCGGCGGGACGGGAGTCGACAGGGGGTGGGTGACGGAGGAGGGAGTCTTGGGAGCAGCAAGGGGACGGCAGGCACTGGCGGGCATGGGGACTCGCTTGCAGCGCGCAACGGCGCAAGGCGGTATGCTGGAGTTCCCCAGCGGCGCTTCCCCGGTGTCCCTGGTCTGAGCGGGCCTGGCCGTCGCACTCGGCCGGGCCCGTCGTCTTTCATCTCCCTCGGCCCCGGCAGTGTGTCCATTCTCGAACGGGCCGCCGGCTCAGCCCGACGGCTTCCGGAAGTAGCTGGCGGAGGTGGCCAGCGCCTCCAGTGCCTTGCGCCCGTTGCCCGGCGCCTTCGTGGGCTTCGGCGGGCGCCCGCGCTTCTTGGCCGGCCGCTCGGCGGGCGTGGACGGCGCCTCCGGCAGGGGTGGCGGGGGCGGGGCGACAGCGTCCTGCGCGCGCACCGCGGCGGCGAGCGGGTCCTCCCCCCACGACAGCTCCACCAGCACGGACGGCTCCCCCTTCGCCTGCTCGTACACCCAGCGCACCAGCGGAGAGCCATCGTCGAGGCGCAGCTGCTTCGCCACCTCGTCGCGGACGCTCTTCAGCGCGATGGGGAGGTTGTCCCCCTTGTCGAGCAGCTTCGGCGACACACGCGTGAGGCGCACCACCAGGAGGGCGGGGCCACTCCAGCCGGGCCACAGCAGGTCCGTCGCCTCGCGCTGGCCCTTGGCGCGCTTGTGCCGGGCCATCGGGTGCTCGCGCCGGTTGGCGGTGTTGACGGTGCGCACGGGCACCACGAAGCGAATGCAGCTCATCCCCTGCCCTCCATTTCGCCGGTGCGCGGCGGAAGGCCCAGGTCGGCCACCAGCTCATCCACGCGCGCGCACCACTCCTCCAGGAGAAGGGACGTCCGGCGCATCATCTCCCCCATCTCCGCGCGGAACTCCCCGGCGAGCTCTTCATCCTCCGGCTCGCGGGCGTACAGGGACGGCTCTCCTCGAAGACGCCGCCGCTCTTCCGAGCGCCACGTGGTGTTGTACTTGCGGAGGCACTCGCGCTGGCCGCACGTCACTGCCTCCCGTCGACTGACTTCCCGAGGGCAGAAGAGGCAGCGGCCCGGCCCCACCTCGCGACGCAGCGCCTCGACGAACTCCGACCGCGGGCAGGCGCTCCCGACCCCTCTCTTCTTCCGGGCGTAGTTCCGGCAGTTCTGGCGCATGCGGCACCTGGGCGAGCAGTACTTCTTCGGGCCCGTGAACACCTTGGTGCAGCGCTCATTGGCGCACTTCCGCGCGCCGGGCGACTCGTCCTGGCAGCTCACGGCCCGTGACCCGCGGGAGCGGTGAAGCGCACCTCCGTCACTCCGTCCGCGAGGCGCGCCAGCTCCGCTCTCACGAGGGAGCCGTACTCCTCTTCGAACCACGCCGCGCCCAGCCTGTCCGGTGCCTCCAGCAGCAGCGTCGCGCCGTCGAGGTCCGGCCGAAGGCGGGCGAGCTGCTCCGCCGCGTACGGCTTCCCGGCCGCGCCCAGGTGCGTGAGCACCGCCCCCCACGTCCGGCCCGCCTGGGTGTCCGGCAGCGTGGGCCCCGTGGCCATGGGCGCGGCCGGCGCGTCCTGCCCCGGCACGTGCCGCTGCCAGACGTCGGGCTTGATGAAGGCCACGGCGGGGCACACGGGCTTGCGCGCCCGGGCCCAGTCGTCTTCCAGGTACGCCCGCCACGCCGCGCGCAGGCGCGCCTCGTCCCCGCCGACTGCCACCAGCGCCTGCTGGTACCACGCCTCCCAGCCCGGGGGCGGAGGCTGGGGCATCGCGTTCGGGAAGGCCGCCAACCGTGCAGCCTGTGCCCATGCGAAGAACGCAACGTGCGCAGCCGGAGCCGAGGCGCCAGATGCCGCAGGCTCTCGCCCTCCTCCGGCATTCCGTGCGGGAGTGGCGCGGGAGCCCCCGGTGAGTGACTCGGCCGCTCGGCTCGGCTGCCTCCGGGGCTTGGGCAGGATGTCCTCGAGTTCAGTCTCTGGCACGACATCACCACCCAGGAGGCGGGCCATGCCGTTACCGAGGTGAGCCACCCTCGGCAGATCATCCCCTCCCCCCTTCGATCCCTGTTCTGCTTCAGCAGTCTTCTCTTCTTCTTTCTCCCTTCTGTTCTCTCCTTTCTCCCCTTCATCCTCCCCCGAGACTCCCGCGCGGGAGGATGAAGGGGACGTTGAGGGGTTGGCGTGGGGGGCGCGCTGACGTCCATCAGGCTTCGCACGGTCGCGCTCCACCTTGGCGACGTGGGCGCCCTGCTCCGCGTCCCAGGTGCTCACCACCAGAGCCCCACCTTCGTTCACGAGAAGCCCGACATCGATGAGCGCGCCCACCAACCGGCCGCGAGCGCCACGCCAGCGCACCGCACGCTCCACGGCATGACTGGATCCAGCACCGGCGAAGCGGCCATCCGGCCTCTCCCGAGCGCAGTAGGCCCAGAGCCGGTACAGGTAGACGTCCGCTTCCGGCTTCCCGAGCGCAGCGCACAGCTGGTGCGCCTGCCATTCTTCGGGAGCGCCGGATCGAAACTTGAACCAGGGCAGGCAGTTCACGGGGTGGGCCTCCCGAACTCGGCGACGACGGCACGAACGCAACAGATGAGCGCTGGGACTGGGCGGAACCACTCACCGGTCATGCGGTAGGCGGCGAACTGCTCGTGCAGTTGCAGCTCGGTCATCCGGCTACCGGGAACGGTCGCGAGCAGGGTCAGCGGAGCAGGATTCGCGGTCTGCAAGCTGACCAAGCGAGTCGCGGGTGCGCGGGACCAACCGATCTTGATAGGACCGTACTTGCCCTGCTGGATGAAATAGACCCAGCCCGAGCGAGAGTCACCAGGGGGAGCCGCCACACGCCGCGCCGGCGGCGGCCCGCGCTGCCCTGTCAGAAGCGCCATGATGCGCTCATAGGCCGCGCGGGTCCCATCCCTCCGCGCCTCGATCCGAATCCTCAACTCGCGCTCCCGCGCCACCTCCGCGCGGAGCTGCTGCACCTTGCTCGCAACATCAAATTCGCAGGCCATGGGTTACCTCTCCTCCTTCGGGGTCCATCCCTTGGAGGACGACACGCCTTCGTCTGCACCAACCGCCGTCCCCTCTCGGCTCACCCCCTGCGCGCAGGCGTGCGGCGGGCACGTGGGCGCGGTGCAGCGCCACGCGCGGCAGCTGGGACACTTCGTGAGGGCCCTCTTGCAGGCGCACTTCTTGAGGACGCGCCCCTTCAACGTGGAGGGTTCGCGCCCACCATGGCCCGCGGCGAGCGCCTCGTAGGCCCGCCAGCGCGCATCGTGCGCATGGGTGACGGCGGCGTAGGCCGCCCGCACCTGGCCCAGCGTGGCCGAGGGCAGTTCCCACAGGCAGTCGGCGGGCCCAAGGCCACACGCCACGGGGACAGGCAGCACCTGCACGTCCTCCAGCCACAGCCCCACGGGCCCCACGTACCAGCGGGACTCGCGTCCATCCGGCCAGAGGGACACCGAGGTGACGCGCCCCACGGCCACGACTGCGCCCGTCAGCAGGTCCGCCGGAGGCGGGGGGAGGACGCCCGCGTGGAGCTTCATCCACTCCCTCATCCCCATGTCGTACTCGCCCGCGCACACCGCGACGTAGGCGCCCAGCACGTCCTCATGCGGAGGGCGCTGGAGGTTGAGGACGGGCGTGTTGCGAACCTGCACGGCCCAGCCCCAGGGCTGGGGTGCCGTCACGCCGAAGAGCCGCGCGCACAAGAAGTTCAAGCCGCACCTCGGCCAGTAGCAGGGGCACCGACGACCCATCCCGCTGGAAGGGTCTGCCTTAAGCGAGTGGCACGCTCGTGTGGGTAGGGCTGGAGTACGGTTTCCCCGTGGCCCTTCAAGAACTCACATCCCGCGAAGCAGTCCTCGCCGCAGTCACCGCGTACAGAGAGCTCGGTCGAAAGGCCTTCCTGAAAAAGTACGGCTTCGGACCGGCCCACAGCTACTTCCTCAAGTACGAGGACGCGCTTTACGACTCCAAGGCCATCGTCGGAGTGGCCATGGGGTTCCAGCATCCAGACCGTGGACCGCTTACCAGCGCTGACTTCCGGGGCGGTGATGCCGCAGTTAAGGCGAAGCTCGAAGAGCTCGGCTTCACGGTGGAGGTCCACAAAGGGCAGGCTGACGCGCAGACATCGAGCGAGCTGCCGCGCCTGGATGAGGGACGCGTCTACTCCTGGGGAGAGCTCGGCGAGCTCTTCCATTGCGCACCGGAGTACTTCAGCTCCGTAGGTGGAATGGCTTCCAGGCCGGAGATGGAGGCGCTCCTTCTCATCACCCACATCGGCGGCGCGAAGTCCTTCGACTACGAGGACTACTGGGATGGTGACGAGCTCATCTACACGGGCCGCGGTCAGCTGGGCGACCAGCGCATGAATGGCCAGAACAACCTGCTTGCCAGCAACCGCTACACCAACTTCGTCTTCGAAGGCGCCGCGACGCGACACCTGCGCTTCCTCGGCATCGCGCGCAGCACACAGCACTGGTGGTCGACTGGCCCTGATGGAAATGGCGCCGAGCGCCGGATCATCCGTTTCCGCCTGAGCTTCAGTGATGGTGTTGCGGCCAAGGGTGCTGCACCTGGGCCCGCAGTCCTCAAGCAGCCGCGCCAGCCAGCGCACCTCACGCCTCGTCCATTCGACGAAACGCGAGTGCCTGCACCCTTCGTCAAAGGCGAAGCACGGCTGTCGCCGGAGGAGATACTGGTGCGGCAGGAGAAAGCCGCGCACGACCACCATTTCCTGATCGCAGCGCTCAAGCGTGCGCTCCTCGCTGCAGGTTGGCAGGGCATCGAAGAGGTGCCCACCTCGGTCGACCTCTGGGCGCGACGCCCGGGGGATGGAGCCCGCGTCATCTTCGAGGCGAAGACACTGGGCGCGGACAACGAGGTGCCCCAGACTCGCTATGCGCTGTCGCAACTGCTGGAGTACCGGCACTTTCGTGGAGCCGCGGAGGACAGTCTCTGCCTGGTCACGAATGCGCCCGTCTCCGACGCAAGAGAGCGCTTTCTCAGGTCGCAAGGAGTTGCCGTCCTCACGTACGACGGCATCACATTCCAGGCCGCGGGGCCTCTCGCAATGGAGATGCTTGGCACGCTCTTCCAGAAGTAGCGCCCAGGCGACAGCAGCGCCGATCACCGCGAAGAGGGAGAGAAAGCAGAGGAGAAGGACGCCCACGCGCAGCTCCGCGCGGGCGAGGAGGTAGCCGGCGCAGGTGCTGGCAAGGAGGAAGCGGACCGGGCTCACGCTGTGCCCTCCCCGCCCTCGGGCGCCGGGAACATCAGCCGCGCTGCTGCCACCAGCCGCTCCACGTCGGGGGCGGTGAGCTGTCGGGCTCGGATGAACTCCACCAGCGGGTGGACCAGCGCCTCTTCACCCTCGCGAGGCTGCGACAGCAGGTCCGCCACCGTGGTGCCCAGCACATGAGCGAGCGCCGCCAGCGTGTTCAGGTGCGGAGAGCGCTCGTCGCGCTCCACCATCGAGACGTAGGACACGCTGATGCCCGCCGCCTCGGCCAGTTCTTCCTGGGTCATGCCTTGGCCAGCAAGTGACTGAGCGCGCAGCTGCCGCACGCGCTTGCCCACCAGGGGGAATGGCGTCCGGTGGGCGCTCATGATGCGACCCTCCGCGCGACCGTCCATGCAGCGCGCACCTGGCGGAGCACGTCCTCGGGAAGGACCCACAGCCCCTGTGCGCCTCGACACGGCACCGGTTCGATGGGCGTCCTGTCCGCGAGCCACAGCCCCGTCTCGCCCATGAACCAGCGGCTGGGACGGAAGGCGGTACCGCGCGTCACGGACTCCACGCGGGCAACGCCGATGATGACACCGGCTGGATGCTCCGACTCCGCAGGGACGCGGAGCCCGAACTCGGTCGCCATGGCCTCGGCGTTGTCCTTGTCCCACGTCTTCCCGTTGTGGATGGCCAGCCAGGAGCCGATGGGCGGCGAAGGGAAGCGGGGGCCACGGTTCTCCACGTCCTTGTCAGCCCGGACGACAGCCCATCCCCAGGGGCGCCAGAGGGTGATTCCTCGGATCCGCGCCTCATCCACGAGACACCTCCGGCATCTCGTCCCAGGTGCGCCCATCAAGGACGCGGCCAGCAGCCGTCTTTCCCAGCGCGAAAAGCGTGTGGACTTCGCCACCCACGGGCAGCGGCTCCGTGGGGAAGGTCACCACCGGCACCCGACACCGGCGCGTGCTGTCGGACGGCATGCCCTCGGGCACCGGCTCGTACAGCGCATCCGCCTCCTGCTCCGTCATCGAGCAGCAGGGTTTCCACGCCCCCCACTGCTTTAAGAAGAAGCACGTACCGGCGGCGACGCACTGGTCGCGCAGGCGCCGCGCCCAGACGGGGTGCATGGGCCGTGCAGCCGGGCCGGACTCACCACCGACGACGACCCAATGAAGCTGAGGCCCATCCTCTTCGTCGTTCGGGCCGCCATTCTCGTAGCGCGCTCCCGAGCGGTAGTTCTCCGCCTGCTTCGCACCCCACGTGGAAATCAGGGTGCCTTCGTGCCCACATTCCGGGCAGCGGTCCGGTCCCTGCGGAGCGTTCTCGGCGCCGCAGGAGTTGCAGTGGTCGATGCGCTCCAGCCACTGCGACAGGTCCACCGGCCCGAGCAACGGCTCGCAGGACAGCCAGCGCACCTCTGCGGGCGTGCGCAGCAGTTGGGAGATGCGCTCGTCCGCGCGCTGCTGGTCCTCCACCGACACGCCCAGCCACACGTTGGGCAGCGGCCAGCGCAGCTCGCAGGGCTCCAGCTTGAGCCCGCGCCGCGTGGCTTCCATCGACGCGATGGACAGCACGAGTCCCTTGAAGTCCTCGCTGCCGACGGTGCGGGCCATGACGTCCGCACGCTTCGTGAGGACCTGGAAGGTGTGCCGTCGCGCGAGCGCCATCGCCGCGAACACCAGCGCGATGTCCTTCACCTGGAGCGACTCGTGGAAGAGGTCGCTCATGCTGTTGACGAAGACGCGTCGGGGCTTCCGCCAGCGGAGCGGCTCGGCCAGCTTCTCCGCGTCCAGCACCACCTTGCCCGTCCACCGCGGGCCAGCCGGGGTGCTCTTCACCAGGCCCTCGTAAGGCTGGCCTGGGCCGGCGAGCCGGATGGCCATGCGCTCCGCGTAGCAGCCACCCTTGCGGTTGCCGGAGGTGCCGCCACCGCAACCGGGAGAGACGCGGGAGCAACCACGCGTTGGGTTCCACACCACGTCCGTCCACTCGATGCTCGTGTCACCCATGGCGCTTCACCTCGCGCTGCGTGGAGAGACCACCGGGCAGGACGCGCAGCTCGGGCCGGACGGTGGTGCTGGTCGTGGGTCGGGACTGGTGGCGCTCCAGCAGGTTCAGGAGCGCGGTCGCGGCGCGGATCAGCGCGGTGGCGAAGAGGACGCCGAGGGCTCGGAGGACGTCACGCATGGCACGCCCCCTCTCCGCCCGAGAACGCGTCCACCAGCGCGACCTTCGCGCGCTCATGGAGGGACCACTCGCGCTTCAGCGCCTTCCGCCAGAGGCTCCAGCAGAGCTTGTCCTTGCAGGTAGCGACGGGCCGGTCCTGCAGCTCGTTGAGGACCTCCCGCCGCGTCCGCGGCGTCCAGCACACCGCGCAGCGCGCCTTGAGGTTGGCCTCCGGCACGTCCCCGGGGCCCGGCGGCGTCTCGCGGAAGAGTCGCGTGCGCAGCAGCCCGCGCTCGTGCGGTGGGCAGTCGCGCACCAGGGCGCGGACGTGCGCGCGGCGCTGCTCTGGCGTGGGCAGAGGGCTACCCATGGAGCACCTCCGGATGCGCGGAAAGGTACGCCTGAGCCAGGGCCTTGCCGGACTCGGTGAGGCGCAGCGAACGTGCCGCCTTCGCACGCCGCGTCAGCAGGCGGAGCTGCTCCAGCCGAGAGAGGTGATCCCAGGCGGCGTTGAGCGACGACCATCCGAAGCGCGTGCACAGCTCGCGCGCGCTGGGCGCCATCTCGTTGGCCTGCTTGTACGCGTGGACGTAGGCCAGCACTTCAAGCTGGCGGCCCGTGGGGGCACCACCGGAGGGGCCGTGCTCTGGAAGAGGACGTTGGCAGTTCATGCGGCACCAGCCTTTCGGGCGCGCCGGTTGGGCTTGGCCGCGCGGCGCGCGCGGTAGAGGGCGGCCAGGTGCGTCGCGAGCTGGGCCACCTCCTTCGGGGTGTTCTGCACGTCCTTCCAGCGCCGGGCGCCGGAGGGGAAAGCCCACTCCCCGGACGTCCAGGCGCAGGCATCCGCGACCAGCGACAGCTCGCCCTCGAAGTCACGCTGCGTGGGCGAAGCGTTGCCCTCCTGCGCTAGGAACTGGCAGGCGGCGTCCATGAGCTGGCTCATCGCGCGCACCCCAGCGCCGTGGGACAGGCGCGACTCCTTCGGCTGCCGCGCCCACGCGTCCGGCCAGGTGCTGGCGACGGCGGCCCACCACAGGGAGACGCGCGCCACCATGGCGTCCACGCCCTCGCCGGCACGCTCCATGTCGAAGAGGACGCCGTCGGAGAGGCTGTCCTCCAGCGCCTGCATCATCGACGTGTCCTTGATGACGGCGGTATGCCCCTTGCCCGTCTTCCCCTTCGCCGCCGGGCACGTCTGGGTGATGAGGAGGCCCTTGAGGCTGCTGCCCTCGTCCAGGTTGAGTCGCGCGACGAGCTGCGCCGGCAGGCGCTTGCGCTCCAACGCCGCGGGAAGTGCACCGTGTGTCGATGGGAGCAACTCGTGGATGAGCCCCTTGGGCAGCGGCTTCGTGGAGTTGACCAGGATGAACTGCTCCGCCTGCTGGCCCACGTCGTCGGTGATGAAGCCGGTGCACGCCAGCGGGAAGGACTTCACCGCCGCGTCTCGCACGGCGGCGAGGCGCTGCTGCCCGTCCACAATGAAGCCCGGCGCATCCGGAGCGTCCGGCCCCGCCGCGCGCGGGATGATGAGGTGCCCGTGCCGAGCGCCCCCGGTGTCCTCGGGCAGCGGCTCGAAGTGCACTCGCGAGTCGAAGGCGAACACCACCGCGTTCGGCACCAGCGCCGTCGCGCTCTCCATGTACGCCTGGATGGCCGCCACGTGGGACAGCACCTCGGGGCGCTGGTAGCCCTCCAGCACGCCCGCGCGCCGCCGCACGCGTGACACCGTGGCGAAGGCTGGCACCTGCTTGCCGTCCACGGCGAAGAGGTAGAGGCGCCGCCCTGGCGTCTGCTCCACCTCCAGGGCGGAAAGCCGGAGCGGAGCACGGGCGGCAGCGCGCACACGCTGCGCCTCGCAGAGGATTCGCAGCCGAGTCCCCTGGCCAGCGCCCATGAGGGGCTCCACCACCGTCCAGCCCGCGAGCGACGACTCGGCGAGCGCTTCGTGCAGCGGCTCCGCGTACGAGCGGCCGGCGTAGACGAGGACGTCCACGGCGCCCGCGGGGTAGAGCCGCGTCAGGGACTCCAAGACGAGGCGGCCCCAGACGGAGGAGTAGTCCCGGGCCTTCCCGCGGAAGGTGAAGTCGTAGGGCTCCACCTGCGCATCCAGCGACAACAGCCCGTGGAGCGCGGACACCACGTACACGTGGCTCGTGGTTGCCTCCGCCTCCGCGAGATGCGCGCGGAACAGCGGGCCCGTGTAGAGCTCACGCGCGGGCGCCGGGTGCGCCAGCTTCGCCTTGCCGCAGCCCACGAGAGCCACCTGGATGGGCGTTCTCATCGGGTGGGCCTCCGCGTCACGCCGGCCTTGCAGTTCGCGAGGGAAGCCCGCGCCAGCGAGCCCATCTCCATGGCGCGCAGCCAGGCGTCGTGCGTGGACTCGTTCCAGACCGAGACGACAGGGCCAGTGCCGTCGGCCAAGGTGACGCGGGTGCCCGCGTCGTTGCCCAGCCTGACGCGCACCGCGGACGTGAGGCGCTTGGTGGGGGTGCTCACGGGGCACCTCGCACCGTCTCCGGGGAGGACGTGGGCACCCGCGCCACCAAGGCCGTGCAGTTGTCCCGGCTGCCGCTGGCGAGCGCGGACTGCACCAGGGCCTCGGCGGCCACCTGGGCAGAGGCCGCGTCCTCCAGCACCGCAGCGAGCTGCGCATGCGACAGCGTGTCGTGCACGCCGTCGGTGGAGAGGAGGAACACGTCCCCGGGGAACACCGTCGTCGCCAGCACGTCCGGCTCGGCGTCTTCGCCCAGACCGAACGCGCCCAGGTAGCGGACGAGCACGTGCCGCTCGATACGGTGGTCCTGGGTGAGCTGCGTCAGGCGGCCCGCACGCAGCAGGTACACCCGCGAGTCGCCCACGTGCGCCACCACCGCCACGCCCGACGCCGCCAACAGCACCATGGTGAGCGTCGTGCTGCCGTTGTAGTGCCGGGCCACCTGGTCCCGCACCACCTCCGACGCAGCCTCGGCAACGGCCGCGCGCGCCACCTGCCCCAGTCCTGTGGCGGACGAGGCGCTCGCCTCCAGCACGGCCACACGCAGCACCGTCGCGACCGCCGCCTGGGCGGACTTGTCGCTACCCTCGTGCGAGCCCACGCCGTCCGCGACGGCGGCCACCAGCCCACCGCTGCTCACATGATGCCCGACGGCGTCCTGCTGGTAGTCCCGCAGCCCCTTCTCGGAGCACGAGCCCACGTCGAAGGAGGAGCTCATCGGCCACCGTCCTTCACGAGCGCGTGCACCTGAACGTCGAGCCCCACCAGCAACTGGCCCGACACCGATTCGCGCTCGCCAAAGGTGTCCGCGAGCCCGCGCACCAGGGCAGCAACATCGCGGAGCCGCTGTCGGAGACGAGCCTCCTCCCCTTCTGAACCAGCGCTGCGCGGCGCCGTTGGGGCGCCTCCCGTCGTCTGCATACACGTCTCCTGTTCGCGCCAGCGGGCGCGATGACTTCGAGTGGTGGTGAGGGCCGCGCTTCGCTCCGCAGGCTTGGCGCGGAGGGAGAGCTACGAGCTGCTGCTCTGGGCGAGCAGCGTCAAAGCGGTTTCGAGCGCGTGCTGGAGGCAGGCGTGGTCCGCAGTGCAGTCGCGACAACCAGGAGAGGCAGCGACGCGCGCACGAAAGGCGTCAGCCTGGGCCCGTGTGCTCGCCCCGTGCGCATCTGCCGTCATGAAGCGCTGCGAGGAACCAACAGCATCAAGACCACGCTCGACCGAAGTCCCCGAAAACACAGAGGAATCAACACGGTTCAAGAGCGTGATGGGTCCTGGCTTTCTACAAGAAGATGAAGGCCCTGGGCCTGCGCCGGGGGCAATCCGAGTCGTAGGTGCCTGCCTTCGCCGCGCCTTTTTCCGTGAGAGAAATCCCGTAGCCGCGGAAGACGCGGCTGTGGTAGCTGGCCCGCAGCCACTTGACGCTCCGATGGCGGCGCGACACCTCGTCGCAGCCGTAGGGTGTCCTCGGGTGGTTCTGCTCGACCGGCGCCGCCCGTGCTTCGACTCAGTCGTCGCTGGAGGCTCCCATGCCCACCTCGGAACTGCCCCTGCTTGAGTTCGTGCTCACGAACTACAAGAACTTCAACGCGCGCGCGACGCGCGATGCGCTCCTGTCCTACTGGCAGCACGTCTCAAGTGGTGGCCGGATGTTCTGGAGCGTCGCGGGCGCGATGTCGTCCGCGCAGCTCGGCCTCTCCCTCGCACCCGCCATTCGCGCGGGGCTGATTCACGGCCTGTCGGTGACGGGGGCCAACCTCGAGGAGTCGCTCTTCCGCCTCGTCGCTCACTCGGCGTATCGGGACTTCCCCGAGTACCGATACTTCACCAAGCAGGACGACACGCGGATCCTCGAGCAGCGGATGCGGCGGGTCACCGACACGAGCATCCCCGAGGACGAGGCGTTCCGCGCGGTCGAGAAGATCATCGTTCCGATGTGGAAGGGCGCGTCCGAGCGGGGAGAGCGGCGCTTCTGGCACGAGTACTTCTACGACTGCATCCTGGCGTTGGAGCCCTCCGCCTTCGAGGGAGACCCCGAGGCCTGCTGGCTGCTGGAGGCGGCGCGGCGCCGGCTGCCCATCGTCGTCCCTGGCTATGAGGACTCCACGTTCGGGAACATCTTCGCGTCCTACGTGAAGACGGGGGACTGCAAGGCGAGCATCGTGAAGTCGGGCATCGAGTACATGGTCGACTTCTACGACCGCTACGAGGAGCTCTCCGCGGGCAACGGTGTCGGCTTCTTCCAGATTGGTGGCGGCATCGCCGGTGACTTCCCCATCTGCGTCGTGCCCTCGACGAAGTACGACCTGCAGAAGCCCGTGAAGCCGTGGGCCTACTTCTGCCAGATCAGCGACTCGACGACGTCCTACGGCTCGTACTCGGGGGCGACGCCCAACGAGAAGATCACCTGGGACAAGCTCACCGAGACGACGCCGATGTTCGTCATCGAGTCGGATGCCACCATCGTCGCCCCGCTGATGCTCCGCGCGCTGCTCGAATGCCAGAGCCAGCCGGAGGCCGCGGCCTCGCTCATCACCCGGCATCTGGGCTGAGCGGCGGAGCGCCTCAAGGCCTCCTCGGGGAGCCGTCAGGCCGTGGGCGGTGGCTCAAGGCCGCATTGACGGCTCCTCGCGGCGTCTGGTCTATTGGTCCACAGGGCGCCGAGGGGCGCCTGTGCCCGAAAAGACGACGTCACCCTCGCTTCACCCGCAGCCGACATGCTCCCGATGAAGTCCTTCCACGGTCCACCAGCGGGTGAGGGCCGCCACCGAAGGAATCGTCATGGGAACCGGCAGCACCTCCACGCTCACGCTTCATGAATGCAAGGTCCGGGCGTCGCTCCTGCTCAAGGACCTGGACTCCCCCGACACGGCGCGCGCCACCCGCGCCGCCGAGCGGATGCGCGCCCTGCCCTTCTTCGCGAGCCTGCCCCTGGGCCAGGTGCTCGCGCGCCGGGACACCGTGAAACACAAACACGGGCTCACCGTCATCGCCCGGGAAGCAGGGCATGCCACCTGGGCGCTGCTGAAGCAGGCCCTGGAGTCCGTGTCCGCGCCGGGCCTGGACACGCGCGTGTTCTTCCAGAAGGGCCCGGCCGTCTTCCTCAACCGCTGGTGCGCCACGTACGAGGAAGCGGCGGCGTCCCTCGCGGCGCAGGGTGGCTTCCTCTTCCCCTTCCGCCACCAGTACTTCGTCTGCGAGGCCGGCTTCCTCCAGGCGCTGGGCATCGACGTGAAGGATCCAGACTGGGAACGGCTGGGCCACGACTGGGTGCGCCCCCGCGACCCCGCCGCGAAGGCCCGGCTGGAAGCGAAGCTCGTGGCGCTCGGGTACGGAGGCCAGCATGTCGCCGGTTGAGGACTCGCGCGCGTCCCGCGCCGAACGCAAGCGCACCTACAAGGAAGCCGCGGTCCCCATGGGCATCTACGCCATCCGCAACCGCGTCAATGGCAAGGTGTTCGTGGGCCACAGCCTCAACCTGCCCGCCATGTTCAATCGCATCCGCTTCGAGTTCGCCCAGCGCATGCACCGCGTCCCTGAACTCCAGGCGGATTGGGAACGGCATGGCGAGGCGGCCTTCTCCTTCGAGGTGTTGGACAAGCTCGAGCCCCTGGACGAGCCCGGCCCCACCC
>NZ_RAWD01000168.1:0-20697 GCF_003612065.1 Corallococcus sp. CA047B | reverse complement strand
CGATGGATCCGCTCGCGGGCCGGGAGTCCGCGCGCAGAGCGGGACTGGACGTGCTGCGCGCCGTCGCCATCCTGGCGGTGCTCGCCTTCCATGCGCCCGCGAACGCGCGGGAAGCGCTGCCGGCCTGGGTGCGCATGGGCTTCAGCCTGGGGTGGATGGGCGTGGACCTGTTCTTCGTCCTGTCGGGCTACCTCATCGGCCGGCAGGTCTTCGGCCCCGAGGAGCCTGGAGGACTGGGCGCGAACCTGCGCACCTTCTGGACGAAGCGGTGGATGCGCACGCTGCCGCTCTACTTCGTCGTCCTCGCCGCATATGCGCTGAAGCCGTGGGTGTTCGGTACGCCGTTCATCGGAGGCGGCTGGCACTACGCGCTCTTCCTCCAGAACTTCACCGACCTGCGCGACTTCGAGCAGAGCTGGTCGCTGTGCGTGGAAGAGCACTTCTACCTGCTGCTGCCGCTCGTGGCGTTCGGGCTGGGCGGCCGCAAGTGGCCGGCCTTCGCCTGGCTCGTGCCCGTCGCCGTGAGCCTGCTCCTGCGCTTCTTCACGCGGTCCACGCTTCCGGAGGGGCTGGACGCGTCGGAGATCTGGGTGCGGTTGCAGTGGCCCACGTTCCAGCACCTGGACGGGCTCTGCGCGGGCGTCTTCCTTGCCCGGACGGCCTCGACGTGGCGTCAGTGGCCCTCCCGGGCACGGGCCCTGTGCGGGGTGCTGGGACTGGCGACGGTGGTGGGGAGTCTGGGCGTATTTGTCCCCCGGATGCAGGGGTTGGGCGGCGTATGGCTCATCGCGGGGCTGGCGGTGGGCTTCAGCGGCCTGTTGGTCGCGATGGAGTCGCTGCGCCTGCCGGCGGTGCTGCGGTGGCCGGCGTACCAGGTGTCGGCGCTGTCCTACGGGGCCTATCTGTGGTTCGGCCCCATCGTGCGCGTCTTCGAGCGGCGGGACATCGCGGGGCCGCCGGTGCTGACATTGATGGCCTTCCTGGCCGCGACCCTGGCAGTCTCGTGGCTGACGTACCGGGCGGTGGAGCTGCCGTGTTTGCGGCTGCGGGACCGACTGCTCGCGAGGTTCACGGAAGCACGCCGGGACATCACCGCCATCGGCGGTTGAGCCCACGGCACGAGGATGGATTCATGCGCGTCAGCACCCACTTCGCCCTCTGGATGGCAGGGATGGCCCAGGCGGAGACCCAGACGACGGCGGGCGAGCGCGCGTGTCTGGCACGGTACGCGGCGGGACGGCAGCGGCTGGTGGAGATTGGCGTCTGGCACGGGGTGACGACGCGCGTGCTGCGCGCGGTGATGGACCCCACCGCCACGCTGTGGGCCGTGGATCCGTACCCGGTGGGACGGCTGCGCGTGAGCTTCCAGCAGCTCATCGCGCACCGCGAGGTGGGCAGCGTGAACAACGGGCGCGTGGACTGGGTGCGCGCCACCGGCGCGGATGCCGCGCGCCAGCACCGCGAGCGGGGCCTGCCGGCGGTGGACTTCGTCTTCATCGACGGAGACCACACCTACGAAGGGCTCCAGGGAGACTGGACCGGCTGGAGCCCGCTGGTGGCACCGGGCGCCATCATCGCGCTGCACGACACCCACTCCAGCCCGTCGCGTCCGCTGAACACCGCGGGCAGCGCGCGCTACACGCGCGACGTCATCCTCCACGACCCCGCGTTCGAGTGCGTGGACACGCACGACTCCCTGACGGTGATGCGCCGCCGCGAGGGATGAGCGCGAGCGCTCACCGCTTGTAGGGTTCGAGCTGGATCTCCACGCAGGTGTCCTTCTCGAAATAGACACCCGTGGGGTGATAGCCCCCTCCGTTGATCGCGATCAGCACGTAGGTCTTATGGCGGCTCGTGGGGATGGCACGGAAGTAGCCATCCTTCGAGACATTCAAGACGCCTTCGACCCAGCAACCCGCCATCCCATCAATCCCCGACGCTGACATCACCTCGTATTCCAGCCGAGGCAATGGCTTCCCGTCGCCCGCGATGAATCGCCCCACCAGCAGTGGGTAGCCCTGCCTTTCCTGCTCGGCAACGTACGCGTCATCCTCCGAGGCAGGCCAGTCATGGCGCACGGTCTCGCAGGGGACGTGGACGACGCAGCTGTCCTTGAACCAGCACGCCATCCGGTCCGTGACGGATCCGCCGCGCTTCCACGACCCACAGCCCGTGCTTCCCAGGGCCAGGGCGCCCATCACCCCGACCGCGAGCCATCGCTCCCGGCGCATCCACGCAGTCCCCATCCCCGCATCATCGCAGCAGGGATGGGCACCCGCGCCAGCCCCCCCTCTACATCTGCGGGCCCGCGAGCAGCGCCGCGCCGATGGCGCCGGACAGGTCGCCCAGCTCCGCCACGCGCAGCGCGGGCTTGCGCTCCGTGATGAACAGGTGCGGGTGCATGGCGTCGGCGATGCGCTCCACGAACGGCTCGCCCAGCCGCGACCCCAGCCCCCCGCCAATGACGACCGCCTCCACGTCCAGCAGGTTGATGACGGACGCGACGGCCACGCCCATCATCGCCACCGCGCGGTGGATGAGCCGCGTCGCCAGTGGGTCCTTCTCCTTCAGCGCCCGCGACCAGATGCCGCTCGACAGCCGCGTGCGGCCCTTGTCGCGCATGATGTCGAAGAGGATCGTCTTCTCCCCCTTCTTCACCGCCGCGTGCGCCTTGCGCTCCATGGACGCCCGGCCCGCGTAGGCCTCCAGGCAGCCGCGCCGGCCGCAGCCGCACCGCGCGCCGTTGGGCTTCACCACCATGTGGCCAATCTCACCGGCGGAGCCCTGGCCGCGCCACGGCACGCCGTTGAGCACCAGGCCGCCACCCACACCCGTGCCCCACCACACGCCCAGCACGGAGCGGTGGCCGCGGCCCGCGCCCAGCTTGTACTCGGCGGCGACCGCCACCTGCACGTCGTTGCCCATCACCACCTTGCCGCCCACGAGGTCGCCCAGGTCCGACGCGATGGGGTACGGCGCGTCCCAGCCACCCGCCACGTTGCTCGCGTGCGCGAGCGTGCCGCTGTTCGCATCCACCGACCCCGGTGCGCCCACGCCCACCCCCGCGAGCTTCGCGGGCTCGATGCCCGCCGTCTGCGCCGCTTCGCCCAGCGTGCCGTACAGCTCCTTCACCACCTCGCCCGGTCCACCCTTGGAGGGCGTCATGTGGCGGGCGCGGCCCAGCACCTCGCCGCGCGCATCCACGACGACGGCTTCAATCTTGGTGCCCCCCAGGTCGATGCCTCCCCAGATGCGGGCCCGGTCGTTCAACGGGCCCTTCTCCGTCCCGTTCCCGCGGTTCACCGAAGTCTCAGCCATGTCCCGCCCCCGTGGATTGGCGGCACCCATCGCCGCACCCGCTCAATCTGCGCAGCGCGGGCCGTGGCCACGGCCATCACACCGAGCACCCCCGCGACTGCCCGGCCGCCCTCCGGGGCTCCGGACAGGCCCTGCCTTCCGGCGCGCGAACGCAGCTCCTTGCGCCGGGCCCTGTTCGCCGGACGCGAGGCCGCATATACGCTCACGTCTCTTCCATGAGCAGTCCCTCCACCTCCGCACCGGAGCTGGGCACCTCGGACGTGAAGGTCCGGGCCCAACGCTCCATCGTCGCCCTGGGCCTCCGGACGCTCGGCTCCCTGGGCCTGCGCGTGGTGAGCTCGCTCGCCCTGTCGCGCCTGCTCTTCCCGTCCGACTACGGCGCCTTCGCCATCGTGGCCTTCACCGCCGCGATGGGCGCGTACCTGGGCGACCTGGGCCTCAGTGCTTCGCTGGTGCGCCAGCAGCACGAACCCACCGAGGATGAAATCAGCACCGCGTTCTGGAGCCACCAGGGCTTCACCGTCGCCATCGTGGCGGTGCTGCTGGGGTTCGCTCCGCTCATCGCACGCTCCTACGACCTGGGGTCTTCCGGTGCGCTCATGGTGTGCGCCGTGGCGCTGGGATTGTTCTTCCACTCGCTGCGCGTCATCCCCATCATGATGCTGGAGCGAAACCTCCACTTCCCCGCCATCGCGCGCGCGGAGCTGGTGGAGAGCGTCGCGCAGACGGCGGCCACCATCCTCCTGGCCGCGCTGCACTGGGGCCCGTGGGCGCTCATCGGCGGCGGGCTGGTGCGCGGCGCGGTGGGGCTGGGGATGTTGTGGGCCGCGGCGGCGTGGCGTCCGCGCGGCAAGGTGCGCTGGGACATCGTCAAGCGACTGCTCGGCTTCGGCATCTGGTTCCAGCTCAACGGCATCGTGCCCGCCATCCTGGGCGGATGGATTCCGCTCGTGGTGGGGCGCCTGGAGGGCAAGGACGCGGTTGGGCTGGTGAACTGGGCGTGGGCGCTGGCCTCCGTGCCGCTGGCGCTCAGCAGCGTGCTCAACCGCGTGGCGTATCCGGCCTACAGCCGCATGCAGCAGGACGCGGAGGGGCTCGCGGAGTACCTGCGCACGTCCATCCGCCGCATCAGCGCGGTGCTCTGCATCCTCGTGCCCTTCGGCGTCATCGCGCTGCCCTTCCTCATCCCCACCCTCTTCGGCGAGCGCTGGAGCCCGGCGGCCGCGCTGGTGCAGTGGTTCATGCTGGAGGGCGCGATGCAGGCCGTGCACGGGCTGCTGAACTCGCAGCAGAACGCCAGCGGCCACGCGCGCGAGCGGGTGTACGTGCTCATCGGCTCCAGCCTGCTGCGCTGCGGGCTGGGCACGCTGGCGGTGATGCACTGGGGCATCGTGGGCATCGGCGTCACGGCCACGGCCATCACGCTCACGGAGCTGTGCCTGAGCGCGTGGCTGGTGGCTCGGAGAAACCCGCACCTGTCCGGTCTGGAGTTCCAGGTGCTGGAGCCGTTCCTCACGGTGGGCGCGCTGCTCGCGTTCGCGGTGGGCCTGTCGCGCTTCGCCAGCGGACAGTACGGGCTGCTCGTGCAGGCGCTGGTGGGGACCGGGATGCTGGCGGTGCTGGTGCTCGCGCGGGAACGCTCCCGGCGGGGGCTGTCGCTGGTGGGCGAGGTGCGCGCCGTCGTGGCGCACGTGCGCGGACGGAAGGCCGCCCCGTGAGCGCCGTGGCGGAACGCCCCGCGCTGCCCGCCCTCACCGGCCTGCGCTTCCTCGCGGCGATGGGCGTGCTGGGCTACCACTGCTACTGCGCGCCGTGCTCCCCGGCGCTGCCCTCGGGCATCGGACGGCTCATCGGCGCGGGCTTCTCCACCGTCAGCCTGTTCTTCATCCTGTCCGGCTTCATCCTCGCGTACACCTATCTGGAAGACGGCGGCGGGATGAAGGGCACGTGGAGGGCCTTCTACCGCGCGCGCTTCGCGAGGCTGTATCCGGTGTATCTGGTGTCGCTGCTGGTGGACGTGCCCATGTTCGTGCGCGCCGTCCACATGGCGGATCCACCCGCGAGCACGGGCGAGCTGCTGCGCATCACCGGCGCGACGCTCACGCTCACGCAAGGCTGGCTGACGCTGCACCGGCCCACGTGGAACATCGTCGCGTGGACGCTGTCGGTGGAGGCGTTCTTCTACCTGCTCTTCCCGCTCGTGGGCCCGTGGCTCGCACGGCGAAGCACCCGGGTGCTCACGGCGCTCGCGGCCGGCGCGTGGCTGCTAGGCATCACGCCCATGCTCGCCGCCGACGCGGCGGCGCGGCTGACCGATTCCGGTGGAGTGCTCGCGACGTTCCTGCGGGTCTGGGGGTTGATCTCTTCTGAAGCCATTCCGCTCGCGCGGCTGCCGGAGTTCCTCATCGGGTTGTGCCTGGGGCTGGTGTTCTGCCGGCGGGAGCACCTGACGGCGCGTGCGTGGGCACGGACAGTGGCCTTCGTGCTCATCGGCGGCGGGCTGGCGGCGGGGCTGATGCGGCTGCCGGAAGCTCCGTCACCGCTGGTGCAGTCCGCCGTGCTGGTGCCGCTGTTCACCGCGAGCATCTACCTGCTCGCGAGCGGCCTCGTGGGCCGGGGGCTGGGACTGGGAACGCGGGCAATGGTGCTGCTGGGGGGCGCCAGCTACGCGCTCTACATGACCCACGGCTCGCTGATGAACTACGCGCTGGCGTTGAACACGCGCACGCTGGGGCTGCCCCACAACGTGCTCGCGCTGCTCTTCGCGCCCGTGGCCGTGGGCGTCTCCGTGGTGCTCTTCCGACACGTAGAGGAGCCCATGCGGCACCGGCTCCGGGCCCTGCGGCGTCCTCGCGCGGCCCCGCCTCCCGAAGTCGCGGGAAGCTGAACGCGCGCCGGCTTCAGCGACGGGGCCGGAGCGACTTCGCGAGCACCCAGGGCGGAAACCCCAGCAAGTATCTCCACCGGGGCAGCGCACGGTGGAAGCGCAGGCCGCGCGCGTACAGCGTCAGGGCCTGACGGCGCCGGCCGTGTTCGAGCAGCCAGTGCGTCACGTGTCGCAGGCCGAAGAGGAGCATGGCCAGCCGCTCCCGGCGACGCGCGGCGCCTCCCGGGTAGCGCCCGTGTCCCTCCTGGGACAGCAGGAACAGGGTGCCCTCGTAACCCCGGTCGAGGTCGCGCGAGGACGACTCCGCGTGCTGGCGGTAGCCCAGCGTCACCGGGGACTCCACGTAGACGAAGCCGGGCTCGACGCCCAGGCGGTACAGCAGGTCGTAGTCCTCGGAGCTGATCCGCTTCGCGCTGAAGCCACCCACCCGGCGGAGCGCTTCGGTGCGCACGGCCACCGCGCACGCGGTGCGGATGAACGTCGCGTCCGCGCTGGCCAGGTAGTCCGCGAAGGACCGCGCGACGAAGGGCCCGGACTCCAGGTCCGACAGCTCGCCGGGTGACTGGAAGGAGCGGGCCCGGCCCATCACCAGCGTGGGGCGGCCGTGCTCCTGGAGGGCCTGCTGGAACGCCGCCAGCGTCCAGGGCGGCCACAGATCGTCGCTGTCGAGGAAGGCCACGTATTCGCCACGGGCCTCGCGGATGCCCAGGTTGCGAGCCACGCCCTGCCCCGCGTTGTCCTGACGGAACACGCGAACGCGCTCGCCGTAGCGGGCGAGCAGCGCGGGCGTCCCGTCGGTGGAGCCATCGTCCACGACGATGACCTCATGGTCCGTCAGCGTCTGGGCGAAGACCGAGGCCAGCGTCTCTTCCAGGAGCGAGGCCCGGTTGTAGGTCGGAATGACGACGGAGAAGAGGGGCATGCCACCCGGGAGCGGAAGGAGCCGGATGATAACCCGCGCCCCCGGAGGCGACATGGCTTCCCGCCCGACACGTGAAGCGGTTAAGAGTCGGGCACCCCGCCGGGACGGACCCGGCGTGTCGGACCGCCGCTCCCGGATGACGCCCGCGTGCCTGCCTCCCTCCCCACCTGGCATCTGCTCTCGGGCGAGTACCCTCCGATGGTGGGCGGCGTCGCGGACTACACCCGGCTCATCGCTGACGCGTTGGTGCGCGCGGGCGAGCAGGTCCACGTGTGGGCGCCGGGCCCGTCGGGGGTCGTGACGGAGGACGGGGTGACGGTCCACCGCGCGCCGGGGCGGTTCTCCCCGGGCGACCTGCGGGCGCTGTCGCGCGAGCTGGATGCGTGCCCCGGGCCGCGAAGGCTGCTGCTCCAGTACGTGCCGCACGCGCTGGGACTGAAGGCGATGAACGTCCCGTTCTGCGCGTGGTTCGCCGCGCGGAGGAAGGACGAGCGGCAGGTGTTCTTCCACGAGGTCGTCTACCCGTGGAGCCTCCACGCGCCCTGGCGGCACCATGTGCTGGCCGCGACCACGCGGGTGATGCTGCGGCTGGTGGCGGAGTCCGCGGACCGGAGCTTCGTCTCCATCCCGACGTGGGCGGAGCACCTGTCGGCCAGGGCGAAGCAGCGCACCGAATGGCGTCCCGTGCCCAGCAACCTCCCGACGGAGGTGTCCGCCGTGGACGTGCTCCGGGCGAGGGCGTCCCTGCCCGAGGGGCCGGTGGTGGGCCACTTCGGCACGTACGGTTCGGCCATCGTGGGGCCGCTGGAGTCGGTGCTCGTCTCCGTGCTGCGCGCGGATCCGCGGAGGCAGGGGCTGCTGCTGGGCCGGGGCAGCCGCGCGTTCATGGAGGCCGTGGTGCGACGACGTCCGGACGTGGCGGCCCGCCTCCAGGCCCGCGACGCGCTCTCGCCGGGCGAGGCCGCGGCCTTCCTGCGGGTTTGCGATGTGCTGGTGCAACCGTATCCGGATGGCGTCAGCACGCGCAGGGGCAGCGCGATGGCGGGCCTGGGCCTGGGCGTCCCCCTGGTCACGAACACGGGCCATCTCACGGAGCCCCTGTGGCGCGAGCTGCTTCCCGTGGCGCTGGTGGAAGGCACGGCGCCATCGGCCCTGGTGGACGCCACGGAGCACCTGCTCTCGCAGGACGAAGCCCGCCGGGCGTTGGGGGAGCACGCCGCGCGCATCTACCGCGAGCACTTCGCGCTGGAGCGCACGGTGGAAGCGCTCTTGCGGAAGCCTCCGGGAGGAATGCCGTGAGCGCCCATGCGTCCCCGCCGCGACTGGCCCTCCTGATGGATCCACGCGAGGAGGGCTGGCCCAGCATGGACCTCGTGGGCGAGGCGCTGCTGGAGCACCTGTCCGCCCTGCCCCGGGAAGTCACCGTCACCCGCCTGCGTCCGCCCATGCCCCACGCCGTGCGCCGCCTGCCCCGCGTGGGCACGCGCAACGCGGCCTTCAACGCGGACCGGCTAATCACCCGCTTCGGGCTCTACCCGGCGCGGTTGCTCCGGGAGCGCCGGGCGCACGAAGCATTCCACGTCGTGGATCACACCTACGCGCAGCTCGTGCATGCGCTGCCCTCGGAGCGCACCGGCGTCTTCTGCCACGACCTGGACGCCTTCCGCTCCGTCCTCGAACCGCACCGCGACCCAAGACCGTCATGGTTCCGCTTGATGGCGCGCACCACGCTGAAGGGGCTGGAGCGTGCGGCCATCGTGTTCCACAGCACGCAGGCGGTGCGCTCGGAACTGCTCACGCACGGAGTGGTGCCCGAGGACCGGCTGGTGTGGGCACCGTACGGCGTGTCTCCCGAGTACCGGGCCGAACCCGTTCCCGGGGACAACAGCGACGCCGTGCTCGCACCGCTGCATGGCAGGCCGTACCTGCTGCACGTGGGAAGCGCCATCCGCCGCAAGCGATTGGACGTCCTCTTCGACGTCTTCGCGGCGCTGCGCACGAAGCATCCGGACCTCATGCTGGTCCAGCAGGGCGGCGCGCTGGACGCGGCACAGCGGGCGCAGGTGAAGCGGCTCGGGCTGGAAGGCGCGCTGGTGCAACCACCGCGACAGGAGCGGCCGACCCTCGCGGGCCTCTACCGACGCGCGAGCGCCGTGCTGGTCCCCAGTGAAGCGGAGGGCTTCGGCCTGCCCGTCATCGAGGCCCTGGCGTGTGGCGCGCCCGTGGTGGCCAGCGACCTGCCGGTGCTGCGGGAAGTGGGGGCCGACGCCTGCACCTACTGCCCGGTGGGCGACGTGGAGAACTGGACGAGCGTGGTGGATGCGCTGCTCACCGGTCGTCGGCCCGCGCCCGCGCGCGAGTCACGACACGCACGGGCCGCCCGCTTCACCTGGGGCGCCCACGCTCGCACCGTGCTGGACGCCTACCTGCGATTGCTTGACCGACCTGGACGGGTCTGATTCGGTCGCCCCGCGTGCGCATCCTGTTCCTCAACCCCGTGGGAATCCTGGGCGGTGCCGAACGCGCACTGCTGGACCTGCTCGCGTGCCTGCGCACGCTGGACCCCGCGCTGTCGCTGCACCTGCTCGTGGGCACGGATGGACCCCTCGTGGAGGCCGCGCGAGCACTGGGCGTGGACGCTCGGCCGTTGCCCCTTCCTCCGGCACTGTCCGCGCTCGGGGACAGTGGGCTCCGGGGTCAGGGACTCGCGGGAGGGCTGCGCTTCGTCCGCGACTCCGCGCCCGCCGCGCTCCTGCTCGCACGCTACGGCGTCGCACTGAGGCAGGCCGTGCGTGACGCGGCTCCGGACCTGCTGCACTCCAATGGCATCAAGACGCACCTGCTGACCGCCGCCACCGCGGGCCTGCCCCTGCCGCGCGTCTGGCACGTGCATGACTTCCTGGGCGAGCGCCCCCTCGTGCGCCGCGCGCTGGCGGGGCTGCGTCCCCTGGCTTCGGCGGCCATCGCGAACTCACAGGCCGTGGGTGAGGATGCGCGGACGGTGCTCGGGAACGTGCCCGTGCACGTGGTGCACAACGGCGTGGACGTGGAGCGGTTCTCCCCGGGTCCCGGTGACGGCGCGCACCTGGACGCCCTGGCCGCGTTGCCTCCCGCGCCCGAGGGCACGTTGCGCGTGGGACTGGTCGCCACCTATGCGCGATGGAAGGGACACGACGTCTTCCTGGAAGCCGCCGCGCTGCTGACGCGTCAGGCCCCCACCCTGCCCGTGCGCTTCTACCTGGTGGGCGCGCCCCTCTACCGCACGCCCGATTCGCAGTTCACCGACACGGAGCTGCGCGAACAGATTGAACGCCACGGCCTCACCGGGCGCGTGGGGCTGGTGCCCTTTCAAGCCGACCCCGCCCGCGTGTACCGCGCCCTGGAGGTCTTCGTGCACGCCAGCACCCGCCGCGAACCCTTCGGCCTCACCATCGCGGAGGCGCTCGCATGCGGGCGCGCCGCCGTCGTCTCCAGGACGAGCGGCGCGGCGGAAGCACTTCGCGACGGCGAGGACGTGCTGGCCATCGACCCCGGTGATGCACGGGTCCTGTCGGAAGCACTGCTCCGCCTGCTCGGGGACGAAGGCCTGCGCGGACGACTGGCGACCGCGGCCCGGCACACCGCCGTGCGCTGCTTCTCCCGCGAGCGCTACGCTCGGGAGATCCTCGCCGTGTACCGGCAGCTCGTGCCACGGGAGCAAGGGTGATGCGTCCCCGGAAGCTCGTCACCGTCTCCCACTCGTACGTCGTCACGCTCAACCGCCGGCTGGCCAACGAGATGACGCGCGTGGGCGCGGGCCGCTGGGACGTCACCGCCGTGGCACCGCGCGCCTTTCACGGCGACCTGAGTCCGCTGGTGCTCCAGCGTGAACCCGGCGAGCCCGTGCACATCGAGGCCGTGCGCGCCTTCTTCAGCCGCTCCCTGCACGGCTTCGTCTACGGCCCGGAGCTGCGCGCCCACCTGTCGCGAGGCGTGGACCTGGTGCACGCGTGGGAGGAGCCCTACGTGCTGTCGGGCCTGGAGGTGGCGATGCTGACGCCGCGCCGGGTGCCGCTCGTGTTCTGCACGGCGCAGAACCTGACCAAGCGCTACCCCCCACCCTTCGCACAGGCCGAGCGTTTCGTCGTGCACCGCGCTGCGGGCTGGGTCGCGTGGGGACAGACGGTGCGGGACACGCTCCAGTCACGTCGCGACTACGCGCTGCGGCCCTCGCGCTTCATCCCCATGGGCGTGGACGTGGAGCAGTTCCGACCGGACGCGGCGGCGGGCGCGGACTTCCGGAGGAAGCTCGGCTGGGAGACGGAAGGGCCTCCGGTGGTGGGCTATCTGGGGCGCTTCGTTCCGGAGAAGGGCGTGCGCCTGTTGATGGAGGCGCTCGATGCCCTGCGCACGCCCTGGAGGGCCCTCTTCGTCGGTGGCGGCCCCATGGAAGCGACGCTGCGAGACTGGGCGTCACGTCACGCCGACCGCGTGCGCGTCGTCACCGGCGTGCCGCACGCGGGAGTGCCCCAGGCGCTGAATGCCATGGACGTGCTCTGCGCGCCCAGTCAGACGACGCCCCGGTGGAAGGAGCAGTTCGGCCGCATGCTCGCGGAGGCCTTCGCGTGCGGAGTGCCCGTGCTCGGCAGCGATTCCGGCGAGGTGCCCTTCACGGTGGGCGATGCCGGACAGGTCCTGCCAGAAGCGAACGTCCCCGAGTGGACCCGAGCGCTCGCGGACCTGCTGGAGAATCCATCGATGCGTCGCGAACAGAGCAGGAAGGGCCGTGAGCGCGCGCTGTCCCACTTCGCCTGGCCGGTGGTGGCGCGAGCACACCTCGACTTCTTTGAGGAAGTGCTCCAGCGCCGCGCCTGAGCCGGAAGCTCAAGCCTCCAGCCGGGCCACCAGCGCCTCCGCCATCGCATCCCACGTCCAGGCGCGCAGCGTGGACGACACCGCCGCGACGGCGGGCGCCAACGCATCACCACGGTTCCGCCAGTCCTCCAGGCGCCGCATCAACTCCCCCGAATCCTCCGGCGAGTCGAGCAGCAGCCCCTGGAGCTCAGCCGGGTAGCGCTCGGCCACGCCCGCCGAGCGACTCACCAGCGCGGGAATGCCCACGCACAGCGCCTCATGCACGCCCAGGCCGTAGGGCTCGTAGCGCGTGGGCGCCACCAGCAGATCCGCGGCGGCCAGCAGGCGGGGCACATCCTTGCGGAAGCCCAGGAACCGGACGCGCTCCCCCAGCCCTCGCAGCCGCGCCTCGCGCTCCCAGGCATCCCGCTGCGCGCCCGTTCCCACCACGTACAGGTCCACGTCCCACGCCTTCACCGCGCACAGTCGGACCCACGCGTGGAAGAGCGTGTCGAAGCCCTTTCGCTGGTCACCCAGCGCGCCCACGAACAGCGCCACGCGCCGCTCCTCGGGCCAGCCCAGCGACGCCCGGGCCTCACGCCGGAGCGACGGGGATGTGGACGCAAAGCGCGTCGGCTCGCCCCCCAGGTAGACGACGTGGACCCGCGAAGGCTCGACGCCTGTCGCGGCCATCAGGTCCTGCCGCGTGCGCTCCGAGTTCGCGATGAGGATCCTCGCGCTCCGCAGCGCGCGCTGCTCACGCCGCAGGTACATGCGGTGACTCACCTGGCCCTTGAGCCGGCGCAGCGGATTGCCCACGGGCTGCGGCGCATGCGCACCGTGGACGTAGTGGACCCAGTTGGCCGCGGGAACCACGCAGTTGCCGCCGTTGGCCACCACCTGCCCGCCCTCCGCCAGCGTGCGCGTGGCCCAGAAGCGCCCCACCGCATCAAGCAACGGCTCGCCCAGCAGGTACGCATTCGCGGGCTTGGGCACGCGGATGAAGCGCACGTTGGGGTAGCGCAGCAGCGAGTCCTCCACCCGGTGCGCCACCAGCCGCACCGGCCCGCCGCGACGCGCGAGCCAGTCCGCCAGCGCGAGGTTCGCCCGGTCCATGCCTCCGGTGGAGACGAAGTCACCGGCGATGAGCGTGTACGGCCGCATTCCGATTCCAGTACGCGCTGAAGAACGCCGCGTTGAGCAGCCAGAACTCCATGCCCATCTGGCTCATGAAGAACGGATAGCTGAAGGTGAGGGCCACCGCGCCCAGGTCATAGGCGAACAACAAGCTGCCCCACAGCCAGAACTCACCCGCCGAGTCCTCGCGCCGGATGGCCACCCGGAAGCCCCACACCATCGTCACCAGCAGGGCCAGCGGATAGAAGAGGATGGCCAGGAACCCGCCGTCGAACACCCACCCCGACCACTGGATCTCCGCCCACAGCGGCGGGTACTCGCGGTCGCTGTTGTCGCCGAAGTAGGCGTTGGCCATGCCGTAGCGGCCCAGCCCCGCGCCCAGCGGATACTCCGGCAGGCGCTCCCCGAAGGTGTCCTCCAGGAAGTGGCCCCGGTTGCCCTGGTACACCTGACTGGGATCCGACGCGGTGAGGGTGCTCCAGCGCGCCAGCACCGCGTCGCCGCCCACCGCGACCGCCCAGCCGAAGGCGACCACCGCGAGCCCACCCACGACACCGCCCAGCACCGCCAGTCGCATCAGCCGGCCGCCCACCATCAGCACCAGCCCCATGGCGAGCATGCACACCAGCAGCGTCACCGCCGCCGCGCGCACCTGACACAGGTACAGGCTCACCAGACCCACGCCGATACCGCCCACGCCCAGCACGCGCTTCCACGTGTCCTGACGACTCAAGAGCAACGCGCCGCCCAGCAGCACCGCGTAGAAGGCACCGGTGGCCGCGCCACCCGGCAGGTCCGTCAGGCCCATGGGCCGGAAGACGCGTGCACCGCTGGCCGTCTCGAACTGGAGGCTGCGGATGTAGCCCTCGCCCTGGCCCTCGACGACCGAGGACAGCGCGGGCTGGAAGCGGCCGGGGAAGTACACCTGCAGCACGCCCATCGTCGCGCTCGCCATGTTGAACAGGAAGAGCAACAGGACGACGCGCCGGAACATCTTCTCGTCCATGCGCAGCCGGCTGGCCCAGAACAACGGCGCGAAGACGGAGGCCTGGATGCCCACCTGCGCCGCCGCCGCCAGCGGGCTGGTGGTGCCGGGGTGGAAGAAGTTGAGCGCCGTCACGCCCACGTACGCCAGCAGGAAGGGCATCGCCGGATGCTTGATGCGGCGCCCCTTCACCAGCGCCAGCAGCGCGAGGCTCGTGCCGAACGCCAGGATGCGGAACACCACCCGCAGCGGAGACAGCGCCTCCAACAGCAGCGCGAGCTGACAGCCGAACAGCAGCGCGATGAAGGCCACCACCACCCGGCCCGAGCCGAAGAATCCGGTGGGCGCCGTCGGAGCCGGAGCCCCCTGCACGGGCGCTTCGGGCACGCGTCGCACGTACCGCTGGTGCAGCACGCCGGGTCCCCGCAGGCCGGGACGCCCGGAGGCCACGGGACGGGCCCCCTTCATGACAGGGGCTCCGTAACCACGGAGCGCACCGCCGCCTCCAGCGCCTCCAGGAACGCGGACGGAGCACTCAGCGCCTGCGCCCGCGCGGGTCCGCCAAGGCCCAGCTTCCGCCGGGTCTCCCCATCCTCGATGAGGCTCCGCAGCGCCTGCGCCAGCGCCTCCGCCTTCGGAGGCACCAGCACGCCGCACGACGCATCGACGATCTCCAGCGGCCCGCCCAGCGCGGTGGTGACCACGGGAAGCCCGGCGTACAGCGCCTCCACGAACGCGAGGCCGAAGGGCTCCGGTCCGGTGTTCGGCTGACAGTGCACCTCCGCCGCGCGCAGCAGCCGGGGCACATCCGAGCGCTGCCCCAGGAAGCGCACCCGGTCGGAGAGCCCCAGCAGCGCGGCCTGGGCCTTCAAGCCCTCTTCGTACGCGACCTCCTCCGGTCGCTGCGCCCCGCCCGCGAACCACGCCTTCCAGCCCGGCACCTGTCGCAGCCGGCCCAGCGATTCCAGCAGCAGCCGCTGGCCCTTCCACTCCTGCATCCGGCTGGCGTGGACGATGACGACGTCCTCCGCGCCCGCACCCAGCTCACCTCGGAGCGAAGCGCGCTCCGAAGCGGTGAGCCCGGCGCCGCCCTCCGGCACGGGAGGATGGAGCACGCGCCACGGCGTGCGCGGGTACACCCGGGCCAGCGTGGCCGCGGTGTAGCGGCTGTTGCACAGCGCCAGCCGAGGCTCGGTGACGCGCGCCCAGCGCTCCACCCAGTGCTCGCCCGTGAGCGCGTCATGCTGGAAGAAGAGGAGCGGCACCCCGGCAGTGCGCACCACCGGCCCGAAGAGCGCCTGCGGCCACGCCGCGTGACACACCACCGCGGAGAACACCTCGCGCTTCAGCAGGGCCATCAACGCGCGGCGCGCCTCCCACACCAACCAGGGACGGCTCACCTTCGCGGGCCCCAGCAGGTGCAGCGCGGCGCCCGCCGAGCGCAGCTCCTCCGCGATGCGGCCCTCGAAGCACAGCGCGAACGCGTGCTCCACGCCCCCACCGCGCCGCGCCCCCGCGAGCGCCAGCGTGCGCAGGAACGTCTCGATGCCGCCGTACAGGTTGCCGCTGGACACGTGCAGCACGCGCATGGGGTCGGGCCTCAACCCCCGCCCGCGACGTGCGGGACCGACACCGGAGGCCGCGCATCCACCAGGGGACTGCGCCCGAGCGCCTCCGCGTACAGGTCCAGGCTGCGCGACGCCATCACGTCATGGGCGAACTCCGCCCGCGCGCGCTCCTGCGCCCCACGACCCAGCCGCTCCCGGAGTCCGGGCTCCTCCACCAGCCGGCGCGCCGCCGCCGCCAGCGCCCGCGCATCGCCCACGGGCACCGTGAGCCCGGTGCGCTCGTGCATGCTCACCCACGCCACACCGGAGCCCGGGATGGCGGTGTTGATCACCGGAAGACCGCTCGCCAGCGCCTCCACCTGCGACAGGCCATACGCCTCGCTGCGCGCGTTGCTCGGGAACCACAGCGCGGTGGCGGCCCGGAACGCGCCCGCGAGCGCTTCCGGCGACAGGTAGCCCGCCCACGTCACGCGGTCCTCGATGCCCAGCGCCCGCGCCCGCTCACGGCCTTCCGCGGCCAGCGGTCCTTCGCCCACGACGACCAGCCGCCCCGGCGCGTGCACCAGCGCCTCCAGCGCCGTGAACAGGCCCTTGTAGTAGACGAGCCGCCCGACCATCAGCCACAGCGGTCCCCCCGCGGCCTCCGCCGTCCACCGCGCGCGGGCCTCGCGCGCCTCGGCCGAAGGGTGCAGGTACGGCTCAAGCTCGATGCCCAGCGGCAGCACCCGCACCTTCGACTTGAACGTGGAGAGCAGCGACGAGCCGCGCACGTACGCGTCGCTCGTGGCCAGCAGCCGCGCCGCGCGGGCGTACAGCATCCACTCGAAGGGACGGAAGAGCGCGCCCGCGACCTTCTGGCGGATGACGTCGCTCTGGTGCGTCACCACCACGGCGGGCAGGCGCGGCACCGCATCCAGCGCCAGCACCATGGACGGATTGGGCACGTGCAGGTGCACCACGTCCACGCCCCGCGCCAGCGCGCGACGCAGCGCCACCGGCAGCGCCGGCATCACGTCCATGCGCGCGACGGACGCCAGCCGTCCCAGCCGCACCACGCGCACCGCGCCGTCCCATTCCTCGCGCGTGGGGCTGCGGCCGTGGAACTCGTGGCTGGTGCCGGTGCCATCCACGGAGTGGTTCGCGCACAGCACCTCCACCTGCGCGCCCAGCGCGGCCTGCGCCCGCGCCAGCGTCCGCACGTGCGCCTCCATGCCACCGGAGGCCGGAGGGTAGAACTTCCCCAGGTGCAGCACCCGCAGGCCCGCGCCCGTCACGACGACGCCACCCCGCCCTTCTTCGGTGCGTCCTGGGTCGGGCCGTAGCCCTGGTAGCCCAGATACGTGTCGCCGTACCGGGGCTTGCGCAGGTCCACGTCGTTGAGGATGGCGCCGAACATGCGCGCCTGCACGTCCGCCAGCGAGCGCAGCGCGCGCTTCGCCGCGCCCCGGTCCGTCCTGCCCGCCTTGAACACCATCACCACGCCGTCCGCCTGCGTGGCCAGCACCGCCGCGTCCACCACGGCGTTGAGCGGCGGGCTGTCCAGGATGACGCGGTCGAACTTCTCCGACGCCGCGCGCAGCAGGTCCTTGAAGGCCCGCGTGTGCAGCAGCTCCGCCGGGTTCGGCGGCAGCGGGCCACACGGCAGCACGAAGAGGTTGGGCACCTCCGTGCTCTTCACCGCCTTGTCCAGCGACCCCTCGCCCACCACCAGCGAGCTGATGCCCGCGTCGTTGGGCACGCCGAACGCGCGGTGCAGCCGGGGCCTGCGCATGTCCGTGTCCAGCAGCAGCACGCGGTTGCCGCTCTGGGCCATGGCCACGCCCAGGTTGATGCACGTCGTGGACTTGCCTTCCTGCGGACCGCTGGAGGTCACCACCAGCGTCTTGAAGGGCTCATCCGGCGACATGAACAGCAGGTTCGTGCGCACCGCGCGGCAGCACTCCGCCACCGCCGAGCGCGGCGAGCGGTGCACGTACAGGTCGCGCTCGCCCGGCTCCCGGCCGCCTTCCATGCGCGGCACCACGCCCAGGAACGCCAGCCCCAGCCCGTCCTCCACGTCCGCCTGCGACGCGACGGTGTTCTCCATGAACTCCAGCAGCACCGCCGCGGCCAGCCCCATGAGCAGGCCCATCACCCAGCCCACCATCAGGTTGCGCCGCGTGTGCGGCCGCACCGGCACCATCGACGGCCGCGCTTCGTCCAGCACGCGCACGTTGCTCGTGCGCAAGAGGCCCGACAGCTCCACGTCCTTGAGGCGCTTGAGCACGTCCTCGTAGCGCCGCTGGTTGTCGTCCGACTCGCGCTGGAGCTGCCCGTACTCGATGGCCTTCTTGTTCACGACGAAGGCCTCGGCCTTGGTCTCATCCAAGAGCTTGTTGAGGTTGCGCT
The DNA here is from genome assembly GCF_003612065.1 of Corallococcus sp. CA047B. Lineage (NCBI taxonomy): Bacteria > Pseudomonadati > Myxococcota > Myxococcia > Myxococcales > Myxococcaceae > Corallococcus > Corallococcus sp. CA047B. The sequence continues at coordinate 2,659 of NZ_RAWD01000168.1, read as the reverse complement.
CCTCGCCCTTCACCTCCACCAGTTGCATCTCCGCCGAGCGCACCACGTTGGCCAGGCTCTTGAGCAGGTCCTCGCGCACCACCTCCAGCTTGCGGTTGCACTCCAAGAGCTTCGGATGCTCCGGCAGGTAGCGCTCCGACAGCTCCGCGCACGCGACCTTCTGCTCGCCGTAGCGCGTCTTCATGTCCTGGATGGGCCCGTCCTTGGCGCCGGGCACGGCCTCCGCCCACGTCTCGTCTTCGCCGGCGGCCTTGCGCAGCTGGTGGATGGCGTCCACGCGCGCCTGCTGCGCCGCGATGCGCGTGCGCACCTCGGTGAGCTTCAGGTTGTAGGAGTTGATGCGCTCGCTGACGATGGAGAGCCGCGACTCCAGCGACGTGGACAGCATGTCCGCGTCCTTCTTCAGGTCGTAGACGGCCAGCTCGCCGGCCTTCGCCTCGCGGCCCAGTTCGTCCCGGCGGACCTCCAGCCACGTGCGCGCCTCGTCCGTGACGCGCATCTTGAGGGCCTGGTTCTCCGCCATGTACGCGGCGGCCACCTCATTGGCGAGCAGCGCCGCGCGCTTGGGGTCCACGTCCTCCACGCCAATGTTCATCACCCGCGAGTCCTTGCCGGGCACCACCAGGATGCGCGAGCGCAACAGGCCCACCGCGTCCGCGCCCTGCATCGCCTGCACGCGCGTCTTCTCATCCAGGTTCGCCGGCAGGCCCAGGAAGCCCGAGTCGTTGGCCAGCCCCAGCCGGTCCACCACGCGGCTGGCCACCGCGCGCGAGGTGATGACCTCGCTCTGCGTGCCGGTGTATTCCTTGTTGAACCAGTAGTTGCTGCGCTCCTCCCCCATCACCTCCTTCACCTCGCCGTCGAGGATGCGCGGCGCGGTGACGTCGATGATGAGCGACGTGCTGGCCGCGTAGATGCGCGGCTGACGCAACGTCCAGGCCGCCGTGAGCGCGGTGACGGCCAGCGCCACCCCGAGCATCACCCACCGCCTGCGCCACAGTCCCCGCGCCCGGTGCATCACGCTCGCGGACGTCGCGCCGGGAGCACCTCCGGCCGGGTCCAACACCGTTCCTTCCACGTCGCGTCTCTCCAGAAGGGGGGCTGCCGCGGGGCGGCTTCAGCGGCCCGGCATCCGGACCCCGACCTGCACCCACATCGCACAGGGTGAACAACGGCCGGAGCGTGCATCGGCCCGGGCGGGTTGTCCATCACACCGACTCAGCCTGGACGCTCCTCGTCCATCCGGTCCGATCCACGAACGCGCGCCGTGAGAGCGCCTGTGGTAGTGAGCCGCACCATGGTCGCAGCCCTCTCCGTGGTCCTCCCCTACACGCCGAAGACCGCCGCCGCGGCCGCGCGGTTCGCCCAGGCCCTCGCGGGTCAGGCCCAGGTCGTCCTCGCCGGAGAAGGGCCGGTGGATGTGACGCCCGGTCCCAACGTCCACGTCCTTCCGGCCCAGGGGGGCAAGGGAGCGTCCATCCGCGCCGCGCTCCCCCACGTCACCGGCAGCATGACCGTGCTCCAGGATCCGGACGCCGCCTACTCGCCGGACAGCTACGCCGCGCTGGTGCAGCCCCTGCGCGACGACACCGCCGACGGCGTCTTCGGCCGCCGCCCCGGCAACTCCGCGGAGCTCTTGGCCGAGCGCGCCCTGGGGGGCATCACCCGCTTCGTCACCGACGTGGCCCTGGCGGATCCGCTCACCGGCCTGCGCGCCTTCCGCACGGACGCGCTGCGCTCCATCCAGCTCACCAGCGACGACGACGCGGTGGACGCGGAGCTGGTGGTGAAGATGGCCGCGCAGCTCTTCCGCCTCACGGAAGTGGCCCTCCCCCCGCTGCAGGCCGTGCCGCGCCGCCCGGCCTCCGCGCACCTGGCCCGCCTGCGCACCCTGGTGCGCTACGCCACCGTGCGCGACGACGCGGACAACCAGCACGAGGGCTACTCCACCCTGGAGCGCATGGACGGCGCCACCCACTACAACCAGTGGCTGGGCCGCCGCTTCCGCGAGCACATGGGCCGCCGCGTGCTGGAGATTGGCGCCGGCATCGGCACCATCACCCGCGAGCTGGAGGCCGGCTGCGACATGCTGGTCGCGCTGGAGGTGGAGCGCTTCTACGTGGACCGCCTGAAGAACCTCTTCCGCGGCAAGCCCCACGTGCGCCCCTACCTGTCCGACGTGGCGCTCGCGGACTGGGAGTCGCTCCAGGCGGAGAAGCTGGACACCATCGTGCTGTCCAACGTGCTGGAGCACATCCCGGACGACGCGTCCGCGGTGCGCCGCTTCCGCCAGATTCTGCAGCCGGACGGCCGCGTGCTCATCCTCGTGCCGGCGCTGCCGCAGCTCTTCGGCGCCATCGACGAGGCGGTGGGCCACTACCGCCGCTACACGCCCGCCACCCTGCGCGCGGTGCTGGAGGAGAACGGCTTCCGCGTGGACACGCTGGAGTGGATGAACCTGGTCGGCCTGCCGGGCTGGTTCGTCAACAGCCGCCTGCTGCGCCGCCGCGCGGTGCCCAAGCTCCAGTTGAAGCTCTACGACACGCTGGCGCCCCTGTTCGCCCAGGCCGAGCAGCAGGTGACGCTGCCGGTGGGCATGAGCCTGTTCGCCGTCGGCCGCGCCGTCTGACGCCCCCTTGAGCGCCGAACCCCACCCCAC
>NZ_RAWD01000167.1:0-20725 GCF_003612065.1 Corallococcus sp. CA047B | reverse complement strand
GGGTGGGGTGGTGGGGCCGCTGAAGGAGGTGCGCGCGGCGTTCGGGCCGGATGGCGCGCCGCTGCGGATTCCGGTGGAGCTGGAGGAGCACCGGTTCCTGGCGGCGCGGCCGGTGGAGCTGCTCACCGACGTGCTGGCGGACGAGGCGGCGCGGGCACCGGCCTTCGGCCTGGACAATGCGCTGCGCCTGCCGTTTCGCGTGGCGGCGAAGACGGGGACGAGCCGGGCGCACGTGGACAACTGGGCGGCGGGCTTCACGCGGGAGCGCACGGTGGCCGTGTGGGTGGGCAACTTCGATGGCACGCCGATGCGGGGTGTGTCCGGCATCACCGGCGCGGGCCCGGTGTTCGCGCGGGTGATGTCGCTGGCGATGCGAGGGGTGCGCGCCGCGCCGCTGGTGGACCGGAGCCACTTCGAGTCCGCGGCCATCTGTGCGTTGTCCGGCGAGCGGGCGGGGCCGAACTGCCCGGGCCTGCTGAAGGAGGTCTACCTGCCGGGCACGGCGCCCCGGCACGACTGCACGATGCACCGGAGCGACGGCGCGCTGGACGTGGGCCCGGCGTACCTCGCGTGGGCGCAGGCGGAAGGTCTCGCGTCGGCGTCGGTGAGCGCGGAGGGCCGGCCGGGAAGCCGGGCCGGGTTCATCCTGCCGGCGGACGGAGACGAGTTCCTGGTGGAGCCGCAGCTGCCCGAGGGTGCGCAGGCGGTGCCGGTGCGGGTGATGGCGCCTCCCGGGGCGAAGATGCTGGAGCTGCGCACGGACGACGGGCGCCGCATTGAACTGCCGCCTCCCTTCGTCACGCGACTGCCGGCGGTGGCGGGGGTGCGCAGGCTGGAGTTGTGGGCTCCCGGCGGCTCCGAGCCGCTGGCGGTGACGCGGTATCGCGTTCGATGAACGCGGTGGGCTTGGCCGTGCTCCTTGCCGCGATGGTGGCGGGCACCGCGTCCGGCGAAGCGCGCGTGGCTCGCCCGTCGGATGCGAAGCCCGGGGTGGCTCCCGAGACGGGCGTGGAGGTGCGGATCCTCTCGAAGCACCGGCCCGCGCGGCTGCGCCTGGACGGACCCCGTTCGCTTGAAGTCTTCGCCTCGCGCGACGTGCTGCTCGTGGACGGACGCGCGGTGTCGCCGCCCCTGCGGCTGGAGTCCGGCCGCTGGCGGATCCGGGGTCGCAACCTGGACCGGCGCTACGAGGGCTCGCTGTCCCTGGACGCCCGTGCTGGCGAGTTGATCCTCATCGCCACCCTTGCGCTGGAGACCTACGTCGCGGCGGTCACCGCCAGCGAGACCGAAGTCGACACGCCGTTCGAAGCGCTCCGCGCCCAGGCCATCACCGCCCGCAGCTACGTGCTCGCCTCGGGCCGGCGGCATGAGGAGGCCCGGGCGTGTGATCTCACCCACTGCCAGGTCCTGCGCGGCGAAGGCTTCGCGCGTCACCTGGCCCGTGCCCGCGATGCGGCCCGTTCCACCGAAGGCGTCGTGCTGCGCCTGCGCGATGGCGCCATCGCGCTCGCGCCCTTCCATGCGAGCTGTGGTGGCCACACCGCCGAACCCGTGGCCGTGTTCGGTGCTCCGGATCTCACTGGCGCCGCCGCCGTGCCCGACCGCTGCCCTGCGTCTCCCTGGAGCGCCGTCGTCTCGCGCGCGCAGGTGACGGCCGCAGCCACCGAGGCCCTGGGCAGCCCCGCGCAGGCGGCGGATCTGCTCCTGGACCGCGACTCCAGCGGGGCGGTGGTGCGGGTGGTGGACCGCGCTTCGGGGCGCGACGCCCGGGGCGATGCCCTCTTCCGCGCGCTCGGGGCCCGTGCCGGTTGGGATCGCATCCGCAGTGCGCGCTTCTCCTTCGCGTTCGGCGGAGAGCGGGTGCTCGTCGAAGGTCAGGGACACGGTCACGGCGTCGGTCTGTGTCAGGCCGGCGCGGCCCTGCTCGCCCGGCAGGGCCAGACCGCGGAACAGTTGCTCGCGCACTACTTCCCGCGCGCCCTTCTCTCGCACACGAAGGACAAGTGAACCCGGGGGCCGCAATGGCCCCCCGTTCGCAGTCGTCCGCGAGGGAGACGTGCCTTCAGGGGCCATCCTCTCCGCCCCCCCCGCGAGGGGTTATCAGCACCCCGAGTGCTCCGTATCGATTGCACAGAGCCCTCAGTCCCGCGCAGTCCAGCGGGGCGTGGCCTCGCGCACCGGCCATCCCGGTGCGGGACCCAACCGGGGAGGCATCACATGGCGTTCAACCTGATCGAAGCGGTCGGCTCACAGTTCATGAAGAAGGGATTGCTCCAGAAGATCAGCGGGAGCCTGGGCGAGGATCCGCAGGCGACCACCAAGGTGCTGCCGGGCGCCATCGCCGCGGTGGCGGCGGGCGTCGTGGATCAGGGCGGCAATGAAGCCGGAGCGCACCGTCTGCTGTCGAAGCTCAACGAGGGCGGCTTCACCGGACCCGACGCGGGTCCGCTCCCCGACGGCGTCGGCGAGGGGCTGATGGACGAGGAGGAGCGCGGCAAGGGCATGCTGAACGGGCTGTTCGGCAACAAGCTCGGTGGCATCGCCGACGGCCTCTCGCGCTTCGGTGGGATGCGCAACTCCGGCTCGGCGATGAAGCTGCTGTCCCTGGCCGCGCCCATGCTCATGGGCGTCCTGGGCAAGCAGGTGCGGGATCAGCGCATGGGCGCGTCCGGGCTGATGCAGATGCTGAACGGTCAGCGCTCCAACATCGCCGCGGCGCTGCCAGCCGGCGTGGGCAGCCTCCTGGGCTTCGGCGGCACCTCGCGCCACGCGGTCGCGGAGGTCATCGAACCCCACCGCGAAACCGTGACGCAGGTCCGTGAGACGGCGACCGTCCGCGAAGCCGTCCCCCGCCAGACCATCACCCGGCCACCGGAGAAGAAGAAGAGCATCGCCGGGTGGGCCGTCCCCCTGGCCCTGCTGGCGCTGGTCGCGCTCGCCTGGGGAGCCCTGCGCGGCCGCAGGAACGAACCCGCGAAGGCCCCGGTGGCGACACGCACGACGCCCGCGCCCCGCGTGGATGAGCGCGTCGCCCAGGCGCCACAGCCCGCGCGTCCCACGCCTGCGCCGCAGCCCGCGCCGGTGACCCCGCCGGCGGTCCCGCCGCAGGCCGAGGAGCAGACCCCGCCCGCGACGGGCGGCTCCGGCACGGAGGAGGGCACGGGCGGCGCTGGTACGGAGGAGGGCACGGGCGGCTCGGGCACGGAGAAGGCGCGCGTGAGCGATGCCACCGGGCTGCGTGAGGCCTTCGACAGCAAGAACGCGGAGTCCCAGGGCTTCGTGCTGGAAGGCGTGGAGTTCAAGACCGGGTCGGCGACGCTCACCGCGAAGGGCAAGCAGCGGGTGACGGAGCTGGGCGACGTGCTGAAGGAGAAGCCCGACGCGCGCGTGCGCATCAAGGGCTTCACCGACTCCACGGGCAACGCGGACGCCAACCAGCGGCTGTCGCAGACGCGCGCGGACAGCGTGAGCAAGGCCCTGGTGGGCGAAGGCGTGCCCGCCAACCGCATCGAGGCCAGCGGCGAGGGCGACGCGGAGCCCATCGCCCCCAATGACACCCCCGAGGGCCGCGTGCAGAACCGCCGCATCGAGGTGCAGGTGATCCCGCAGTAGTCCCCCATGCACGCGTTCCCGGCGGCGTACGGCCTTCCCCGTGAAGGCCGTACGCCGCTGTCTTTTCGTGCCCCGCTCATGGGACGCATCAGGGGGGCAGGAGGGCAGGGGAGCGCCCCTGTCGCCAGGCCGTCGCTTGGGGTACGCCGGCCGTGACTGGCCGCATCCTGTCCACCGCGTTACATCCCCCGGGGGCACCACTTCTGTCAGGCTGCTGCTAACGCCTCGCGTTAGGGCTTCACGCTTGACCCTGCTTTCACCCACCCTCTAGAAGGCCCGCGACCCATGGCGACTCCCGATCGGTTTCCCCTCCCACAGGTCTCCGAATCCACCCGCAAGCCCGAGTGGTTGAAGGTGCGTCTGCCGCACGGGGAGGGGTACGAGCGGGTCAAGGCCATCGTGAAGCGCACGAAGCTGGCCACGGTGTGCGAGGAGGCCCGCTGCCCGAACATCGCCGAGTGCTGGGGCGGAGGCACCGCCACGGTGATGTTGATGGGCGAGGTGTGCACGCGCGCCTGCCGCTTCTGCCACGTGAAGGTCGGGGCACCTCCGCCGCTGGATCCGATGGAGCCCATCCATCTGGCGCAGGCGGTGAAGGAGATGAACCTGGAGTACATCGTCGTCACGTCGGTGAACCGCGACGACCGTCCGGACGGGGGCGCCAGCCACTTCGCGTCCGCCATCCGCGAGCTGCGCAGGGAGAGCCCGCGCACCCTCGTCGAGGTCCTCATCCCCGACTTCAAGGGGCAGGAGAAGGACCTGATCACCGTGGCGGAGGCGAAGCCGCACGTGGTGGCGCACAACGTGGAGACCGTGGAGCGCCTGACGCCCACGGTGCGCGACCGCCGCGCCACCTACCGCCAGTCGCTGCGCGTGCTGGAGTTCCTCAAGAACCGCCCGGAGCGGGTCTACACCAAGACGTCGGTGATGGTGGGGCTGGGCGAAACGGATGAGGAGCTGGAGCGCACGTTCAAGGACCTGCGCGACGTGGGCGTGGATGTCCTCACGCTGGGCCAGTACCTGCAGCCCTCGCAGTACCACCTGCGCGTGGAGCGCTTCGTGACGCCCGCGCAGTTCGAAGCGTACAAGGCGCTGGCGGAGTCCTTTGGTTTCCTCTACGTGGCCTCCGGGCCGCTGGTGCGCTCCAGCTACCGCGCCGCCGAGTTCTTCATGAAGGGCCTGATGGAGCGCGAGCGCGTGGAGCGCCTGGGCTGACCTGACGCACCCTTCCCCAACACAGAGAGACACACCCCCTCATGGCGACTTTCGAATTCAAGCTCCCGGACCTCGGCGAAGGCGTGATGGAGGGCGAGCTTGTGAAGTGGCACGTCAAGGAGGGCGACCTGGTGAAGGAAGACCAGGTGCTCGCCGAGGTGATGACCGACAAGGCCACCGTCACGGTGCCCAGCCCCCGCGCGGGCCGCGTCGTGAAGACGCACGGCCGTGAAGGGGACATGGCCAAGGTGCACCAGCTGCTGGTGACGCTGGAGACCGAAGGCGGAGCCCCCGTGGCGAGCGCTCCGGCCCACGGCGCTCCGGCGGCCGTGAGCGCCCCCGTGGCGGCGCCCGCGCAGGCCCAGGCGGCGTCCCAGACGCAGGCCGCCTCCAAGGTCCTGGCGACGCCCGTCACGCGCCGGATGGCGCGCGAGCACGGCCTGGACCTGGCGGAGATCTCCGGCAGCGGTCCGCAGGGTCGGGTGACGAAGGCGGACGTGGTGGCGGCGCTGGAGGGTGGCGGCGCGCCGAAGAAGAACGAGGTGACGGCGCCCGCGCCGCAGGCCGCGCGTCCGGCGGCGCCGCTTTCGACGGGGCGGGGCGACGAGCGCATCGCGCTGCGCGGGCTGCGCAAGAAGATCGCCGAGAAGATGGTGCGCTCGAAGTTCACGATGCCGCACTTCGCGTTCGTGGAGGAGGTGGACGCCACGGACCTGGTGGCCCTGCGCACGCGGCTCAACAGCCAGCTGGCGGCGGCCGGTGACGGCACGAAGCTCACGTACCTGCCGTTCATCGTGAAGGCGACGATCGCGGCGATGAAGAAGTTCCCGCACCTCAACGCGAACTTCGACGAGGCGTCGCAGGAGCTGGTGGTGCGCGGCGAGTACAACATCGGCATCGCGGTGGCCACGCCGGACGGCCTCACGGTGGCGGTGGTGCGCAACGCGGATCAGCTGACCCTGGGCGAGCTGGCGAAGGAGATCTCCCGCCTGAGCGCCGCGGCGCGCGACCGCAAGCTGAAGATGGAGGAGCTGACGGGCGGCACCTTCACCATCACCTCGCTGGGTCAGAGCGGCGGGCTGTTCGCCACGCCCATCCTGAACCACCCCGAGGTGGGCATCATGGGCGTTCACAAGCTGAAGAAGCGCCCGGCGGTGAAGAACGATCAGGTGGTCATCCGGGACATGATGAACCTGTCACTGTCCTGCGATCACCGCGTCATCGACGGTGACGTGGCGGCGAGCTTCGTCTACGAGGTCATCAAGTATCTGGAGGCACCGGACCTGCTGTTCCTCGCGATGGCGTGAGGACACGCGTCGTGGTGCTCGCCCGGCCGCCCTGACTCCGGGGGGCGGTGGGCGCGGGGGGACTTCCGGACATGAATTCCGAGGCGGGCATCCGCGATGGCCGACAATCCCCGTGAGTTGATCCGCGCCGCCCAGGCCGCCGAGCTTCAGGGAGACATGACGCGCGCTGCGGACTGCCTGGAGCAGGCCGCGGCGCTCTACCAGCAGTCTGGACACACCTCGCGCGCCTCGCAGTTGCTGCGGCAGGCGCGCCAGCTGAAGAGCCGGTCTCCGGATGTGAGCCCCTCGTTCGCCGCGGCGATGGCGGGCGGGAAGGACGCCATGGCGTTCCGTTCCCTGTCCACGATGACCTGGAGCGACGCTGCGTCCGCCGCGTTCAACGACAAGGCGGAGGCCGGGGGCCTGCCGGGTCCGTCCGAGCGCGAGGCGCCGGGCGAGTCTGGAGCGCAGCGGTCCTCCGGGCGCCATGAAGCTGTCGGCGCTGGGGGCCTGCCGCATCCCTCCGAGCCTCCGGCAGCCAGCGGATCCGTGGGGCTGCCGCCGCTCGCTGAACGGATCGCGGCGGTCGTGCTGGAAGGCTCCACGCGGCCTTCCGGGGACCCGGCGGACATCGCCGCCGGTGGCTCCTCGCGCTCCACGGAACGCGCGGCGTCCGCCCAGCTCGCGGATGCGCTGAGCCGCTCCGACTCCTCCAGCGCTGACCAGGCCCCCCAGGAACGTTCCTGGCACTCCGGACCCGGCCCGTTCCCGGGACGCGCCGAACACGCCGACTCCGGGCAGGCCACGGGCCCCCTGGAACATGTCGAGCACGATGACTCCCTCCAACCCGGAGGCCTGCTGGGCCCTCCCGAGGACGACGACGTCATCGTCCCCGGTGGCCTGCTGCGTCCTCCAGATGAGGACGAGGCTCCGGAAACCGCGAGGCCCGCGCACGGACGTCGGCGCGAGAAGCGACTCATCGAACGGGGGCCCACCCGCGCGGATCCTGCGCTGGATGCGTGGTGCTCGTTCTGCTGCCGGCCTCGCGGCGAGGTCGGTGACCTGGTGGCGGGCCCCGCGGGCGCGTTCATCTGCAAGGGCTGCCTGGGTGAGTCCCAGGGCCTGCTCGGCGACGTCGTCGCGTCGCCCCGTGCGCGCAAGCCCGTGGAGGACGCGACCGCCGAAGGCGTGGAGATGCTGGGCCACGACGAGGTGCGGACCCTCCTGGCGCGCACGCTCCAGGCGGGAGCGCGCTGCATGCTGCTCGTGGGGCCGGAGGGCTGCGGCAAGAGCATCTTCTTCCAGTCGGTGCAGCGGCGGGGGCAGGGCGTGCTCACGTCGGTGGAGACCCTGGAGTCCGCCCCTGGCGCGGACGTGCTCCTGGTGGAGGACGTGGACCGGCTGGAGTCCGGAGCCCAGGCCGCGCTGGTCGCCTTCCTCGCGAGCCACCCGGAGCGCGCGGTGGTGATGAGCGCTCGGGGCGCGGTGTCGTCGCTGGGCCTGTGGGTGCGAGGGGAGGGCGGCAGCCTGCCCGTGCCCACCACCGCGGGCCTCATGGAGGCCGTGCAGGGCTCGCTCCCGGTGGCGCTGCTGGAGCGCGTGCAGGTGCTGTTGCCGGTGCGCCGTCCGACGGTGCCGGAGCTGGTGGAGGTGGCCCGGCGTTCGCTGGCCCTGCGCCGTCCGGCGGTGTCCCTGTCGGAGGAGGTGCTGGGCGCCTTCGCGGCGGAGGCGGTCCGCTCGCCCCGCGCGGGCCATGAGCTGCGCGCCCTGCTGTCGCGCGTGTATGCGGGCTCCTGGAGCCTGGAAGCGGCGCAGACGCCCGCGCCGTCCGCCCCCGCGCCGCACCCCGGCCGGGGGGGCCGGAAGGGAGCGCCATGAACACGCTCACCGTCTTCCGCCTGGGTCGGGTGGAGTACGAGGACGGACTGAAGCTGATGCACCTGTTCGGCGAGGCCCGCATGCAGGGGCTCGTCGGGGACACGCTGCTGCTACTGGAGCACCCGCCCGTCCTGACGCTGGGCCGCGCCGCGAAGCGCGAGAACATCACCGCCACCGACGCGCGCCTTGGGGAAGAAGGCGTGGAGGTGTTCGACACCAACCGGGGCGGCGACGTCACCTACCACGGGCCGGGACAGGTGGTGGGCTACCCCATCCTCCTGCTCCCGCCAGAGCGCCAGGACGTGCGCCGCTACGTGCGCGACGTGGAGCGCGGCCTCATCCAGACGCTCGCGGGCTTCGGCCTCACCGCGGGGCCCATCCCGAAGTGGCCGGGCGTGTGGCTGGGGCAGGAGGGTTCGCCGGATGCGCGGAAGATTGGCGCCATTGGCGTCCACCTGTCCAAGTGGCTCACCACGCACGGCTTCGCGCTCAACGTGAACACCCGGCTGGAGCACTTCCAGCTCATCGTCCCGTGCGGCATCCGCGAGGCGGGCGTCACGTCCATGCAGCGCGAGCTGGGCCACGCCGTGTCCGTGCCGGACGTGGAGGAGGCCCTCGCCCGCGAGTTCAGCCAGGTGTTCGACGCCCGGCGCGTGGACGGTGAGGTGTCGCTGCGCACGGTGAGCGTCGCGGTGGTGAAGGGCCAGGGCCCGGAGGCGCGCGTGCTGCTCCTGAAGCGGACGCCGGAGCGCGGCGGCTTCTGGCAGACCGTCACCGGACGCCTGGAGCCCGGGGAGTCCCCAGCGCAGGCCGCCCGCCGCGAGCTGGTGGAGGAGACGGGCCTCGCCGCCGAGCCCGTGGATCTGCACTACCGCCACGCGTTCGCGCTGGGAGACGCGCTGCCCCCGAAGCTCGTGGAGGAGCACGGCTTCGCGGTGCACGTCGAACCGGACGCTCCGGTGCGACTGGGCCCGGAGCACGAAGCCTTCGAGTGGGTGGACGTGCCTGCCGCCCTGCGACGGCTGCCCTTCCGGGGCCTGCGCGAGACGGTGGCGCGGGCCCTGGAAGCGCGGCGTCCGACTACAGCTTGAGCACCATCGCCTCCTTCGCGGCGATGGCCTCCGGGCGCTGCTTGCGCACCTCCCGCACCAGCTTGTCCATGGCCGCGTCGTCGCGACCCGGATCATGGTGGAAGAGCACCAGCTGCTTCACGTCGCTGGCGTCGGCCGCCTTCACCGCGGCCTCCCAGGTGGAGTGGCCCCAGCCCGTGCGGCCCCGGTACTCGTCCTCCGTGTACATGGAGTCGTAGATGAGCGCGTCCGCGCCGCGAGCGAAGTCGAACAGGCCCGCGTCCAGCGCGGTGCCGTGCTCCACGTCCGTGGCGTACACCAGCGAGCGTCCGCCGAAGTCCACGCGGTAGCCCACGTTGCCGCCGGGGTGGTTCAGCTCCAGCGTGCGCACCGTCGCCTTGCCCACCGGGATGTCCTTGCCCACGATGACGTCCCGGTACTCCAGGCGCGTGCGGAACACGTCCTCCGCCGTCACCGGGAAGTAGGGGTGCACCATCTGCCCGGCCAATATCTGCTTCAGCGACTTCCCATCCCGCGGCGACCCGTGGAGCGTCACGTCGTTCGCGGGCGAGAACATCGGCGCGAAGAACGGCAGGCCCTGCAGGTGGTCGTAGTGGTAGTGCGAGATGAAGATGTTGGCCTTGACGGGCTTGCGCGTCGCCGCCAGCGCATCCCCCAGGCCGCGTGCTCCCGAGCCCAGGTCGAAGATGAGCAGCTCGTCGCCGCAGCGGACCTCCACGCACGGCGTGTTGCCGCCGTAGCGCTTCGTCTGCGGGCCGGGCGCGGGGATGGAGCCGCGCACCCCCCAGAACCGCACCTCGAAGCGCGCGGTGCTCCGCCGGACCGGGCGCTTAGCCGGCCTTGGCTTCGGTGTCGTCGTCCTCCGCGAAGAGCTCAATCAGGTGCCCCGTACGCTCACGCTTCGTCTTCAAATAGTCGACGTTATGCGGATTGTGCTCGGTCCGGGAAGGGATTCGGCGTCGGACCGCCACTCCTTCTTCGACCAGCCCCGCGATCTTCAGCGGATTGTTGGTGATCAGGTCCACTGACTGCACGCCCAGTGAGCGCAGCATCTCCGCCGCCACGTCATAGGAGCGCAAATCGTCCGCGAAGCCGAGCTGCCGGTTGGCCTCGTAGGTGTCCAGCCCCTTGGACTGGAGGGCGTAGGCCTTGATTTTGTTGCCCAGGCCGATGCCCCGGCCCTCCTGGCGCAGGTAGAGCACCACGCCCAGGCCGTTCTGCGTGACGAAGTCCATGGCCCGGTCCAGCTGCTCGCGGCAGTCGCACTTGAGGCTGCCGAAGACTTCGCTCGTCAGGCACTCGGAGTGGATGCGCACCGGGACGCCGTCCAGGCCCGCCGGCTCGCCCACCACCAACGCCACGTGCTCCCGCCCGTTGCGCTTGTCGCGGAACACGATGGTCTTCAGCACGCCACGGGCCGTGGGCACATCCGCTTCCGAATACCGCTCCAGATGCTGGGTCGGCTTTCGGGTCGGCAGGACCTGGGGTGGGCGAGTGTCGGACATGGTAGGTCTTCTCCCAGTGGAGGAGCGTTTCTTCTCGCTCCGCCGGATGCAAGTCAAGGTGGCACCCCCCATGGGTGGGGCATCACCCGCAGGGGATAGATGCGGTTGCCGGCTTCCGTGTTCCTCAGGCCACCCACGACAGGGGGAGAAGCTCGACATGGGATCCATCAGTCAAGCTGCTGATTTCCCGGGGGAAGTGGAGCAGGTGGGTGGCTGCCGACGCTGAACGCAGGACACCCGACGTTTGCGTCCCGAGGGGCTTCGCCCACAGCTCGCCCGCCCGCCAGCTCACCGTCACGCGGACGAAGTGGGCCAGCCCGGGGGGCTTGGACAGGCGGCCGTCCAGGCGCCCTGACACCCGGGGGGGCTCCACGTCCTGGATGCCCAGGAGCCGGCGCAGGGCGGGGCGCACGAACAGCTCGAAGGTCACCAGCGAGGAGGTCGGGTTGCCGGGCAGGCCGAAGAAGAGGGTCGGGCCCCGCTGGCCCACCACCAGGGGCTTGCCGGGCTTGATGGCCACGCGCCAGAAGTGCTGCTCCACGCCCAGGGCCCCCAGGGCGTCCTTCACGAAGTCGTGGTCGCCCACGGACACGCCCGCGCTGGTGAGGACCACGTCGAAGCCGTCCGTGCGCGCCAGGGCCTCCTGGACGGCCTCCCGGGTGTCCCGGGCGATGCCCAGCAGCGTGGGCAGGCCGCCCGCGCGTCGCACCGCCAGGGCCAGCGCCGGGGCGTTGGTGTCCACGATGCGCCCGTCGGGCGGTTCATCCGCCCGGCACAGCTCGTCGCCGGTGGACAGCACCGCGACGCGCGGCCGGCGGGGAACCGGCACGGACGTCATGCCCTGCGCCCACAGCAGGCCCAGCTCCGGGATGCCCAGCGGGGTGCCGCGCCCCAACAGCACGTCGCCCTCGCGCGCGTCCTCGCCCCGGGGCCGGATGAAGTTCCCCGGCGCCACGGCCTCCAGCACCTCCACGCTGTCGGGGGCGAGGGGGCGGGTGCGCTCGCGCATCACCACCGCGTCCGCGCCCGGGGGCAGGGGGGCCCCGGTCATGATCCGCGCGCAGGTGCCGGGGGTGAGCTCCCGCGTGGGCAGCTTCCCCGCGAACACCGTCTCCCCGACCGTGAGCCGCACGGGCAGCGGGCTGGAAAGATCCGCTGTGCGCACCGCGTAGCCGTCCATGGCGGAGTTGTCCCAGGGGGGCAGGGTGCGGCGGGCCAGGACGTCCTCGGCCAGGGCCCGACCCAGGGCGTCATCACCGGGCACCCACTCCGTGGGCAGGGGCGCGCAACGCTCGAGGATCCGCGCGCGGGCCTCCTCCACCGGCAGCAATGCGGGGACGTCACTCATGCGCTGATCTATAACGGCGGCAAGGGTCTTCCAGGGACGTTTTCGCAACCAAAGTCCGAGGGAAAATCAAGTGTTAGTTTGACAGCCCAACTGATCACCGTTACAAGCAACCGTGATCGCGAGGCTCGCGTCCAACAGCAGGGGCGTCCCGCCAACCCGTTGATAGCACACGGGAATTTTCAAGGAGACAGCGTCGATGGCCAAGCCCAAGTCCGGGGCGAAGAAGCCGACTCCCGCTGCAAAAGCCGGTGCGAAGCCTGCCGCGAAGAAGGACAACGCGTCCCGGCTGGATCTGATCCGGAACGCCTCGAAGAAGGTGGCGACGGCCGCGACGAAGGTCGTCAAGGCGGTGGCCGAAGGGGCGAAGGGGAAGGTCGCGGCGGTCAAGAAGGCGGCGGCGGAGAAGCCTGAGAAGGCGCCCGCGGCGGCCAAGGGAAAGGCGGCGGCCAAGGCGGCTGCTCCAGCTCCCGCCACCGCCAAGGCCGGCAAGTCCGCGGCCCCTCCTCCCGCGAAGGCCGCGCCCGCCGCGGTCGGGAAGAAGGCGACGGGCAAGGCCGGATCCAAGGCCCAGCCGTCCGTCCCCTCCGGTCCCCCCGTGGAGAAGCCACGTCCGCGCGCGACGAAGCTGCCCCCCGTGGGCGAGCCGCTCACGAAGCGCGAGATGGAGCAGCTGCTGACCGCCGGCGAGGGCCGCGGCGTGATGGGGGAGGGCAGCCTCAAGGGCCGGCTCATCCTCAGCGGCGAGCTGCCCCACCTGGTCGTCGTCGGCCGCGACAAGCGCGAGCTGACGTTCCTGCTCCAGGGCCCGGATCAGGAAGTGCTCCCGGCCTACGTGGACCACAAGGTCTCCGTGAGCGGGATGATCCGCAAGACGACCAACCACAGCGGCGTGGTGGAGGTGCGCAAGTACTCCGCCAAGAAGCCGGAAGTGGAGGAGCCCGCGGCGCCGCCGTCGGACTCGGAGCCGAAGCTGCGCTACCTGTCGCCCGGCGAGGTCTCCATGGCCGTCGCCGCCGGCATGGGCGCGGGCATCAAGGGCTTCGCCAGCATCCGGGGCAACCTGGAGATGATGGGTGACGACTTCGTGCTCGTCGTGTCCAACGGGGGCACGCGCCAGCAGGTGTCGTTCGCCATCGAAGGCAAGGCGGCCGTGAAGAGCCTGCGCAAGCACGTGGGGCAGACGCTCCAGGTGACGGGCGTGGTGGACAAGTCCTCCGGCTGGGGCGGTCGCATCACGGCGGAGAACGTGGAGCCGCGTCCGTCCGAGGCGCGCTCGGTGTCGCGCGACGAGATGGAACTCGTGCACATCGAGGGCGAGGTGCCCACGTCCGTGGACGTGAAGCTCAACCACGGCCTCACGGTGCGCCTGCAGGAGCAGCCCGGCGCGTTCTGGGCCATTGAACCGACGCTGGCCAAGCGCGTGGGCCTGCGCGAGGCCAACTTCGAGCCGGGTCCCAACGGCAGCCCCGCGACCCGCGAATTCTTCTTCACGCCGCGCAACCCCGGCAGCTTCGAGATGGAGTTCTTCCTCGCCAAGGCGTTCACGCCGGGTGTGGTGGAGCGCTCCTTCAAGATCAACGTCACCGTCAGACCCTGAGGGTCTGGGCGCACGGGCCCTCCCTGGACCGAAAGGTCACCCGGGGAGGGCGAATGGGGCCCGGGGGGTTCCCGCCCGCACCCTTCGGGCTTACCCGTTCCCTGAGCGGCCTTGCCGCAACCCTCCCGTGAGCCTTTCCCAAGAACACATCCGACAGCTCCTCGCCGAGGCCGACCACCCGTTGGGCGTGAAGGAACTCCTGCGCCTCGGGGGGCTGCATCCCGGCCAGCAGACCGAACTCAAACGTGCCCTGCGCGAACTGGTCCGCGCGGGCGTCATCCTCAAGGACGGCAAGCGCTTCCGCCTGGAGGGCCCCCAGGGGCCGCGTGCCCCGAAGGATGAGGGCGAATCGCGCCGTCCGTCCCCCGTGGCGCCTCCCACGCGCAAGCGCGGTCCCGCGCCGGGCAGCGGGCGCGACGAGGGCCGGGGTGCCTTCCGCGACACGGCCCCCAGTCCCAGTGGCCCTTCGCGGGGGGCGGCCGACTTCCGGCGCAACCTGCAGCGCGGCGGACGGAACCGGGACGAGCGCTTCGAGGACTCCAGCGAGCCCACGGTGGAGGGCATCCTCCACGTGCACCCGAACGGCTTTGGCTTCGTGCACCCGGTGTCGGGCGAGGGCGAGAACATCTTCCTGCCGCCGGGCGAGGCGCAGCGGGCGCTCGACAATGATCGGGTGCTCGTGGAGGTGGCGGGCCGGCCGGGACGCTTCGAGGGCCGGCTGCTGCGGGTGGTCAACCGCCGGCGCGAGATGGCGGTGGGCACCTACGTGGAGCAGGGCCGCCACTCGCTGGTGACGCCCAACGACACGAGCCTGCCCGGGCCCATCCGTGTCCCCGCGACACAGATGGCGCGCGACGGCGACCTGGTGAAGGTGCGCCTGGGCGTAGGCGCGGATCTCCTGGAGCCGGGGCAGGGCCTGTTCGGTGAGGTCGCAGGCTCGCTGGGCCGTCCGGGCGAGCCGAGCGCGGAGGTGCTGGGTTCGGCCTTCTCCCAGGGCTTCTCCGACGAGTTCCCTCCGGAGGTGATGGACGAGGCGGATGCGTTCGCCGTGCGCGTCACGGAAGCCGAGGCCACGGCGGAGAACCGCCGCGACCTGCGCTCGCTGCCGCTGATCACCATCGACGGTGAGGACGCGCGCGACTTCGACGACGCGGTCTACGCGGAGCCGCGGGCCGATGGCTGGCGCCTGGTGGTGGCCATCGCGGACGTGTCCCACTACGTGAAGGACCGCAGCGCGCTGGACGTGGAGGCGCTCAACCGCGCCACGTCCGTGTACCTGCCGGACCGCGTGCTGCCCATGCTGCCGGAGCGGCTGAGCAACGGCATCTGCTCGCTGCGTCCGGACGAGGACCGGCTGTGCATGGTGGCGGACATGACGTTCGACCGCCAGGGCACGCGCCGCTCGTCGGAGCTGTACCCGGCGGTGATGCGCAGCGTGGCGCGCTGCACGTACAACGAGGTGCAGGACGTCCTGGACGGGACGGACGTGCCGCACCGCAACGCCTTCAAGCCCCAGTTCGAGCAGCTGATGGCGCTGGCGCGCGCGCTGATGGGGATGCGCAAGGCGCGAGGCGCGATCGACTTCGACGTGCCCGAGCACAAGGTGGTGCTGGGGGAAGACGGCCTGCCCGTTCGCATGGAGAAGCGCGAGCGCAAGGACAGCCACCGGCTCATCGAGGAGTGCATGCTCGCCGCCAACGAGGCGGTGGCCACGTACTTCCAGGATGAGGGCCTGCCTTCGGTGTACCGGTTCCACGGCGAGCCGGATCCGGAGAAGCTGGCGGCGTTCGCCACGCTGGCGGAGGCGTACGGCTTCCACCTGGACGTGGATGACGGCGTGTCGTCGAAGGAGCTGGACGCGTTCATCACGCAGCTGCATGGGCACCCGGAACAGCGGGCGCTCAACCAGCTGCTGCTGCGCTCCATGATGCAGGCCATCTACACCGCGATGCGGGTGGGCCATTACGGGCTCGCGGCGGAGAACTACCTGCACTTCACGTCGCCCATCCGGCGGTATCCGGACCTGCTGGTGCACCGCATCCTCAAGTCGGTGTGGGCGCGCAAGGGCAAGCGGCCCTCGGAAGCGCAGCTGGAGCGCGAGGAGGAGCGGCTGGAGGGAATGGCCCAGCAGTGCTCGGAGCGCGAGCGCGCGGCCATGACGGTGGAGCGCGAGGTCGTGTCGTTCTACGCGGCGCTCCTGATGAAGGACCGCGTGGGCGAGGAGTTCGACGCGACGGTGGCGGGCATCGCCGAGTTCGGCTTCTTCGTGGAGCTGGACACGGAGCACGTCGAGGGCCTGGTGAAGGCGGAGACGCTGGGGCCGGGCTCCAAGCTGGACAAGCGCGTGCACTCGCTCGTGTATTCAAACGGGCGGCGCGTGCGCGTGGGCCAGAAGCTGCGCGTGCGGCTGCTGTCCGCGAGCACGGTGTCGCGGAAGATCGACTTCGAGGCGCTCCAGTTCGAAGGGGAGTCGCCGCTGGCGCGGACCGAGGAGGCACGGCCGACGTCGCGCCGCCGCGAGTCCGTGAACGAAGCGCCCCCGTCGCGCTACGGCGGCAAGGCCGGTCGTCCCGGCCGCAACGAGCGCGAGGCCGTCAAGGCGGGCCGCAAGCCCTGGGAGAGGGCCCCTGCGGCGGAAGCGCCCGTGGGTCGCAAGCCCTGGGAGAAGGCCGCTCCGGCGAGCTCACTGCTGGAGCGCAAGCCGTGGGAGCCCCCCGCGCAAGAGGACATCGCCTCCGAGGAGGCTGCGTTCCTGACGGGTTACGAGGACGTCACGAACGTCCCGTCCCCCGAGGAAGTCCTTCCCGAGGAAGCGTCCAAGCCGCGTCCGCGAGGTCGGTTCAGCCGGGAAGGGCGCCGCGAGGAGGCCGCACCGGCCCGCGCGGGTTCGCGCTTCCCGCGTGCCCGGACCGAAGAGGCCGCGCCCGAAGCGCGCGCTGCGAAGGCGGAGCCGGCCACCCCGACGAAGGGCAAGCGCCGCCTTTTCCGCCCCGCGGAACCGGTTCGCCCGATGCCCGAGTCCGAGGAAGCACCGGCCGTAAGCGCGCCGCGCGAGGACTTCACGCCGTCGGAGCCGGCCTTCGAGGCCGACCGCTTCGGTGAGGACGCGCCGGCCGCGTCACCTCACCCGGGCTTCGACCGGATCCGCGCGCTGGCCGCGCAGCGGGGCCTGCTGTCCGAGAAGCCCGCTCCGCGCCGTGCGAGCACCGCGAAGAAGGGCCGCAAGCCGGCCACCGAAGCGCGCGCGAAGCCTGCGAAGAAGTCCCCGGCGGGCAAGAAGCCCGGCGGCAAGAAGGGCGCGGGCACGAAGGCGGGGCGCGGCGCTCCCGGCAAGCGCAAGCGCTGAGTTTCCATCCAAGGAGGCTGTGTGGGCGCAGTGCGAATCGTGGGGTTGATGCTCGCCGTGGCGGGCGGGGTGTTGCTGTTCACCGGGCTCAAGGCGAAGGACTCGCTCACCGAGCGCGCCAGCGAGCTGCTCACCGGGCGCAACACCGAGCAGACGACGCTCTATGTCGCGGGCGGTGGCGCGGCGCTCGTGGGCGGTGTGCTGCTGGCCCTCTTCGGAGGAGGGCGGGGCCGACGTTAGGCCCCACCCCGTCCGGTACTTCCGCGCGGGCTACGGCTTGTTGGTGGCCTGCGCGGCCTTGGCGCGCTTGGTGGCCTCGCCGAACTGCCTGGTCATCTCGTTGAACTCGGCCTGGAGCTGATCGATGCGCGTCTGGTGGGCCGCGGAGCTCGCCTTGGCGGCGGCGACGCGCTCGGCCGCGTTCGGATCCACGACGGCCTTCTTGCCCTTCTCCGGCTTGGGCGGCGTGGCGGCCTCGATGGCCTCCTGCTCGGCGGCGTCGCGCATGGCCTTCTCATGCTCCATGTACTTCGCCATCACGACGCGCTTGTTGAGGTACGAGTTGGCGGAGTCCGGGTTGATGGCGATGACCTGGTCATAGACCTTCAGCGCCTTCTCCAACTCCTCGGGGACCGCCGGGGAGCCCATGCTGCGGGCACCACCGCGCTGCGAGTGCATCTCCGCGATCCAGCCCAGGGAGTCGGTGTCCTTCGGGTTGATCTTCAGCGCTTCCTGGAAGTACTGCACGGCCTTCTCCATCGGGCCGTTCTTCGCGTACATCGCCGCGATGTTGCGGTAGACGGCGGCCCTGTCGTCCGGCGTCTTGGCGAAGTCGAGCATCTTCAGCGCGGCCTGCGCGGCGTCATCCGTCTGACCCAGCTGCAGGTGCGCGAAGGCCTTCTTCTCCCAGACCTTCTCCTGGGTCGGGTCGAGCTTCAGCGACTCCTCGTACGCCTTGGTCGCCTCCGCGTAGTTCTTGTCGGCGAGGAAGTTGGTGCCCTTGACCCGGAACTCCTTGGCCTTCTCCGCCTTCTCGTCGCCACAGCCAAAGCTGCCGCCCAGGGTCAGCACCCCGAGCATCAATCCCACGCGTCCCAGCCGCTTCATGCCCAAAGCCTTTCGTGAAGTTCCAGGGGCACGCCTCTCGGGGCCCCATGTGGCGCGGAATATACCCGAACTCGCCTTGTGAACTGCTCGTCCTGAAGGCTGGGTCTCCCCCCAGGCGGCCCGGTGCTCCGGGAGCCCTCAGGACCGACCGCGCGCCACCAGGTAGACGAGCAGGGGCGTGCCCAGTGCGGCCGTCACCACCCCCACGGGCAATTCACGCCCCGGCAGGATGACGCGGGCCGACGCATCGCACAACGCGAGGAAGGCGGCCCCCACCACCACCGAGCCCGGCAGGAGGACGCGTCGGCTCACACCCAGCGTCCGTCGCACGAGGTGCGGGACGATGAGCTCCACGAAGGCGATGGGGCCACACCAGGCGACGCAGGCGGCGACACCCAAGGCGCCCAGGCCAATGGCCACGGTGCGCACGCGGCGGACGGGGACGCCCTGGGATTCGGCGTGCTCCTCGCCGGCGATGAACACCTCCAGGGCCCGGGTGAGGGCAAGCAGGCCCACGATGGTGACGAGCGCGAACGGCGACAGCATCAGCACGCCGGAATAGCCCACCTGGGGCAGGTGACCCAGGGACCAGCGGGTGGCGGCCATCAGCTCGGCGGAGTCGGCGGTGAACTGCAACCCGGTGGCGAGTGCCCCCGCCGCCATGGAGCAGGCGATGCCCGCGAGGACCACGTCGTTCATCCGCACGCGGCGGCCCGCGGCGATGGCGGCCACCACGAAGCTGACCCCGAGCGCCCCCACGAAGGCCGCGGCGGTGATGAATGGCAGGCCCCCAGGAGCCAGCCGGGCCCCCAGGACGATGGCCACCAGCGCGCCCAGGGTCGCTCCGGCAGTGGTGCCGACGGTGCTGGGCGCGGCCAGCGGGTTCGCGAAGAGCGACTGGTACACCGCGCCGACGAGCGACAGCGTGCCGCCCACGAGCATCGCCATCAGGGTGCGGGGCACCCGAAGCTGCCAATAGATGAAGTCCGCCGAGTCGGCGGAAACCCCCGGGCCGATGAACGGCGCCACCGCGCAGGCGACCATACATACCAACAGGAGGAGCCAGAGCTTCACGGCGTGCCTCCGCCTTGGGGCAGTCCGACGAAGACGCGGTGTCCGTCCACGGAGGTGCTGTGCATCCGCACCCCGAACAGCGCGCCCAGGTGTTCGCCCAGGTCGGGCGCGTCGTAGTCCGCGTCGAACACCACGCGCCCCTGCGCCAGTCCCACCACCCGTGGCGCGCGCGTTCCCGGGAGCCGCACGTGCGTGAGCACGTTGACGTCATGGGTGACGCAGATGAGGCCGCGTCCCGCACGCCACAACTGGCCCATGCGTGTGTACAGCTCCATCTGCTGCGCGGGGTCCAGGAAGTTGGCGGGCTCGTCCAGCAACACCCACGGCGTCTCCTGCGCGAGCAGTCCCGCCATCGCCACGCGTTGCCGCTCGCCCCCCGACAGCTCCGTCACCGGACGCGAGGCGAAGTCCTGCGCCCCCACCTCCGCGAGCGCCCGCTGCGCCGCCGTCTCCGATGCGCGGCGGGATTCGGGGAAGCGGTAGCGCGCCGCGACCACCTGCTCCAACGCGGTGATGGGCTCCGCCGTCTCCAGCCGTTGCGGCAACCACGCCAGCAGCGCCGCACGCTCCCTGGGCGGAAGGCCCGCCACGTCGCGTCCCTCCACGCGCGCATGTCCCGAGTCCGGCCGCAGCAGTCCCAGCGCCACGCGCAGGAGCGTGGACTTCCCCGCGCCATTGGGCCCGACGATGGCCACGAACTCACCGGGCGCCACGTGCAGCGACACGCCCTCCAGCAGCGTCCGCCCACGGGCCCGCACCGTCACCGTGTCCAGCGTCAGCCCGGACGTCATCGCGCGGAGGGCAGGGTGCCCAGGGCGGCCCGCAGCCGCTCCACGACATCCAGGATGGCCGGGCCGGTGGACTGCACGTCGGAGCCGACCACCAGCCGCACCCGGTCCTCCCGCGCCGCGCGCAGTCCGGTGAGCTTCTTCCACGGCGCCAGCACCACGGCCTGTTGCCCCGCGTCCATCCTCGGCGTGGTGACCAGCACCAGCACCGCGTCCGGATCCACCGCGATGAGCCCCTCCAGCGACAGGTTGGGCGGCCCGGCGACATCCTCGGCGATGGCGTTGCGTGCGCCCGCCGACTCCAGGGCCGCGCCGTGCAGCGAGCCGCGCTTCATGTACCAGACCTCCGACAGCGTGCCCGCCGCGTCGCCCAGCACCAGCAGCACCCGGGGCGCGTCCTTCGGCGCGGGACGCGACAGCGTGCTCTGGAGCCGCTCCGCCAGCGCCGTGGCCTGGGCCTCGCGGTCGCTCAACCGGCCCAGCTCCTTCACGCTCCCGACCACTTCGGAGAGCGACAGCCAGGGCAGCACCTTCAGCGGCGCGAGCGCGGACAGCGCCTCCGCCGGAGCCTGCTTCACCTGCTGATCCACGAGCAGCGTGGGCTTGAGCCGCGCGATGGCCTCGAAGTTCGGCGCGAACGTGGTGCCCACCCTGGGCAGGGCGGGAGTGCCTTCCGGCAACACCGTGTAGTCCGACACACCCACCACCTGCGGACCCGCGCCCAGCGCGAACAGCGTCTCCGTGACGGACGGCGACAGCGAGACGATGCGCCGCGCCTGCGAAGCCGGAGGCGCCGACTTCTGGCAACCGGCCGCGAGTGCGAGCACGACGACGAGCAGGGAGGGGAGGCGGAAGAGACTCATGGGGCGGGTGGACTT
>NZ_RAWD01000166.1:0-20788 GCF_003612065.1 Corallococcus sp. CA047B | reverse complement strand
CCCCTGTTCGGCCCCTTGAGCCTGGCCATGGCGGAGCGCCCCATGCGCGTCGTCGTCTGCCCCAACCCACTGCATCCGGAGGCGGCCCCGCGCGCGCGGCGCTTCTACGAGGCGCTGGGCTGTGAGGTCATCGAGCAGACGCCGGAGGGACACGACCGGGTGATGGCGGAAACCCACGCGCTCACGTTCTTCGTGGCCAAGGGGATGGTGGATTCGGGGGTGGCGGTGGACGTGCCCTTCGCGCCGGCCAGCTTCAAGGCGCTCTCGCGCACCATCGAGACGGTCCGCTCGGACGCGGGTCACCTCTTCACCGCCATCCAACAGGAGAACCGCTTCGCGACGCAAGCGCGGGAGCGCCTGCTGCAAGCGCTCCAGGACATCCACCGCGACCTGGCCGCCCTGCCCGCCGTGGCCAGTGCCAGGGAGGTGGCGGGCATGGCCTTGCCCGGGCTCGCGTCCGGACCGCCGGAGCCCCGGGAGACGCGCGAGCACATCGAGCAGCTCGACCGCGAGCTGGTGGAGCTGCTGGCCCGCCGCGGCGAGCTGGCCCGGCGCCAGAGCCGCGCCCATGCGCCCGAGGAGCCGTCCGGTACGCAGGCGCTGCTCGCCGCGCGCCGGGCCTGGGCCACGGAGTTGGGATTGGATCCGGAGGAGGTGGAGCGCCTCTTCCGCGTCATCCTGGAGGCGCCGGGCGGCGGGTAGCCGGACTCAGAGGTACTCGTCGAGCCAGTCGAACATCCGGTGATTGGCCACGGCCTGCGCGGCTTCCTGGCAGTGCAGCAGGCCGGTGTCCTCCTGGGTGAACAGCATGTAGTCCTTCGGGCAG
Source organism: Corallococcus sp. CA047B (assembly GCF_003612065.1). Lineage (NCBI taxonomy): Bacteria > Pseudomonadati > Myxococcota > Myxococcia > Myxococcales > Myxococcaceae > Corallococcus > Corallococcus sp. CA047B. The sequence continues at coordinate 19,962 of NZ_RAWD01000166.1, read as the reverse complement.
TTCAGGGCGTCGAAGAGCAGCCGCGCCTGTCCCTGGGAGAAGGCCTCGGCGGTGCCGTCCATCACCAGCGTGCGGCAGCGGATGCGGTGGACGACGGGCTCGTTGTTGAACTCGCGGAGCTTGAAGAGCAGGTCCGACGGCGAGCTGGCGCCGTGCTTGTTCATCGAGTCCTTCATGTACCAGCGGAACAGGAACACCTGCGCCATGAGCTGGGCCATGCCCGCGTCGAAGGCCTGGGGGGCGCTGTCCAGCAGCGGCATCAGCTCCGGGAAGTACATGTTGAACTGCTCGAAGGAGGACTCGCCCCAGTTCAGGACACCGGGATTGGGGATGAGCAGCTTGATGCGCCGCTCGAAGGCCGCCGCGCGCGGCACGAGCGCTCCGCCCATGCTCCACCCCAGCAGGGCAATCCGCCGTGAGTCCACGCCCGCGATGCACAGGGCGAAGTCCACCACCGGGCGGATGACCTGCTCCCAGTCAGGCCGGAAGGGTAGCCCCTGCTCGCGGATGGCCATGCCCTGTCCGGGCGCATGCACGATGAGGCAGTGGTAGCCCCGCGCCAGCGCCGCATCAATGACATACTTGGACTCCTCCGGCCACGCGTCGCGGCCCTGCTGGAAGATGAGCAGGGGCGCGATGCTCCGGGCGTTCGGAGCGCGGAAGAAGTAGCCGGGCAGCGTCGTGCCTTCGTAGGGGATGCGCACGGGGACGCCGGGAATCTTGAGCAGCGTGAGGGCCTTGTCGTACGCGGCCACCGCCTTGCGCCCGATGGCGAGCACGCTCGGGTCACCCGGCTCGGGGTGGTGGATGAGCGCGGCCCGGTAGTAGTTGGCGGCCCGCAGGTAGGCATTGCCGGCGCTGATGCCATGGCGGCGGGACAGGCTCACATCGCCCATGGCGCGGATGCGGTCGGCGGTGCGGACCCACTCGTTGGGCCAGCTCCAGTCATCTCCCGGGACGATGCGGTGCGCGGTGTCCAGCACCTCGCTGATGTCCGCCTGGGCGCTGTAGGTCGCCGCCAGGAAATGGAGCAACTGGCTGTCCATGATGGGGTCCGCCATCAACCCCAGCTCGTACCAGGGGCGCGGCGCCTCATCGGACGCAGCGGAAGCGGAAGCCGCCGGAGGACGCGCCGCGAGGGCGGGGGTGCCCCGGAGGAGCGCGAGCCCCCCCGTCAGCCCCAGGCTGGCTTGGATGAGGGTGCGACGGTCCAGTGAACTGCCCATGGTCTGCGACCTCCAGCAATCGGGTGCTGGCGGGTTGAACACCGGAGGCCCCGCATTCTGTCACCCGCCTCCGTCAGGGCCGGGTGGCCAGGAGCGCGAAGACGCGGTGGGGAATCGCGAGGGGCTCCTCCGGGAAGCGCTCGGCGAGGAGCTTCGCGTGCGCGACCTCGAAGCGCGCGGCTTCATCAGCCGGGAGCGCCGCCCCCACCTTGGCGCTGGCGCGCACGCGGCCCCTCCACGCTTCGTGGGAGTAGTGGACGACCGTGTCGAAGGAGAAGGACTCCAGGGCGGTGAAGCCCTCCGTCGCGACATCCAGGAACCACCGCGGATAGATGCCGACGTCATGGCCGAAGCTGACGTAGGGCGCGACCTGGGAGGGATTGAAGGTGTCGATGAGGGAGTGGACCACCTCCACCGCGTTGCCCGGCAAAGGCAGCCAGTCGAAGTGCGCGATGAGCAGTCGCCCGCCCGGGGCCAGCACCCGCCGCGCCTCCCGGGCCGCGGCGGCCCGGTCGAACCAATGCCAGCACGTGCCGGCGGTGACGAGCTCGAAGGTGCCTGGAGCAAGCCCGGTCGCCTCCGCCGGGGCCACCCGGAAGTCGATGGACAGCCCTTCACTGGTGGCGAGCTGTCGGGCGGAGTCCAGCATGGAGGCGGAGACGTCGAGCGCGGTGACCCCGCCGCCGCGCTTCGCCAGCCCCCGGGCCAGGGTGCCCGTCCCCGCGCCCAGGTCGAGGACGCGAAGCCCGGGGCGGACGACACCCTCCCGGACGAGCCGTTCAAAGAAGGCGTCTGGAAAGCCGGCGCGGTGCCGCGCGTAGTCCGCCGACGTGCGGCCAAAGTCCACCTGCATGAGCATCCTCCTCGGTTGGCTTCCAGGCCCTCGCGTGGGGGGCACATCGACAGCGAATCGCGTCGCGTCGACACTCTCCCGTCAGGAGGTGGTGGAGCATGGATAGACGTCGGGGTGGACGCTCTCAATCTCGATTCGACCATCGACCTGAGCGGGAGGAGGAGCTGATGTCCGCGAAGGAAGCGGCGACGCTGCTCAGGGTGAAGCGCGCGACGCTGTACACCTACGTGAGCCGGGGGCTCGTGCGGTGCGTGCCGGTGCAGGGAACGAAGGAGAACCGCTACGCGCGCGCGGACGTGGAGCGCCTGAAGACACGCCACGACGCACGGGCGGGACACGCGGCGGTGGCGGCCGGAGCGCTGCGGTGGGGCGAGCCGGTCATCGACTCCGCCGTGTCCCGGGTGGAGCCGCAAGGGCTGGCGTACCGGGGACGCCACTCGGCGGTGGTGCTCGCGACGGAGGGACGGTCCTTCGAGGATGTGGCGGAGCTGCTGTGGTCGGGCACCCTGCCGGAACCCCCGGGGACGAAGTGGCGCGCGCCCCGGGCCCCCTTCCCTCCTTCGACGCTGGCGAAGCTCCTGCCAAAAGGGGCGCCGCCCGCGAAGGTGCTGGCGACCCTGGTCACCCTGCTGGCGACCCGGGACGCGGTGCGCTTCGCGCTGCCTCCAGAGCAGGAGCTGGAGCGGGCCCGGGCCCTGCTGCGACATCTGGCCGCCTGGGTGTGCGTGCCACGAGCCCCCGAGCGTGTGACGCGGGCGCTGCGAGCGCGCACGGTGTCGGCGTCCCTCGCGGTGGCGTGGGACGTGGCGTCTCCCCGGGCCCAGGCGATGCTGGACCGCGCCCTGGTGCTCTGCGCGGACCATGAGCTCAACGTGTCGACGTTCGCCGCCAGGGTGACCGCCTCGTCCGGATCCGATCTGTACGCCTGCGTGGGCGCGGGGATGGCGGCCCTCTCCGGCACCCAGCACGGTGGGGCCTGTGACCGCGTGGAGGCATTGCTCACGGAGGTCGGTGCGCCCGAGCGCGCCCGGGAGGTGGTGTCCGAGCGCCTGCGCACGGGAGCGCTGGTGCCGGGCTTCGGACACCGGCTGTATCCGGCGGGGGATCCCCGGACGCCCTGCCTGATTCAAGCCGCGCGGGAGCTGAAGCCAGACGCGCCCGGGGTCCGCGTGGCGTCCGCGGTGCTGGAGGTGATGCGCAAGGCGGGACACCCCGCGCCGTCGATGGAGGTCGGGCTGGTGATGCTGTCGAAGGCGCTGGGACTGCCCGTGGGAGCGGCCTCGGCGGTGTTCGCGGTGGGGCGCGCGGCGGGCTGGGTGGCGCACATCCTGGAGCAGCGCGACCAGGGACACCTGCTGCGGCCCAGGGCCCGTTACGTGGGGCCCCCGACATCCTGAACCGGCAGGCGGACAGGCACGCGCAGGGACTCAGGGGTCGCTGGGTGGGAGTGCTGCGCCAAAGGTCGTTTTGGGTCGGGATTCACGGGGGGATTCTCGCGGTTGATGGGAACCATTGACGCCCCTCTCTCAAAGGACACCCCGCATGATGAAGAAGACCGCCCTGCTGACCTGCCTCCTGGGACTGATGCTGGGAGCCCTCCCCGCCAGTGCCGCCGAATCGAAGGATGTGTTTGGCAAGGAGGTCCCCATCGGGCAGGGCCGGCCCACGCTGGTGCTGTACACCAACCGGGGCACCCAGGAAGAGCTCCGTAAGCACGCCTACCAGTTCATCTACGAGATGCGCTCCAAGAAGCCCATCGTCGTCGTCCACGTGGACCTGCGCGACGTCCCGGGCCTCTTCAAGGGCATGGCCCGCAAGCAGATCAAGAAGGGCCACGACGAGTCGCTCGACGAGATGCGCAACCTGTTCCGCCAGAAGGGTGAGGCCCCGCCGCCCGAGCTGGAGTCGTCGCTCTACATGGTCGCCGACACCAAGGGTGAACCCCACCAGTCCATGGGCTTGAAGAAGGGCTTCGGCCAGGTCTTCGCCCAGGTGCTCAGCGACTCCGGACAGGAACTCGCCCGGGGCCCCTTCTCAGAGAGCGTGCGCAAGCTCGGTCAGGTCCTGGCCTCCAGGTAGGCACCTGCCGCGCAGCTTGGTTCGGGTTCTCGGATATGAGGGTGTTTTCCGGGGCGACGGCGACGTGAGCAGTCGTTCGAGCCCCCCAACACCCCCTCTCCTGAAGTCGTTGAGCCGACCGCGCCGGGCAGTGAAGTCGCGCAGGTCGAGTCAGCGGTGACGAAGTCCATCCCCGGCACGACCTGTGTCGTCGAAGCGACGACGCCGTATGCGAATGACGACGGTCGCATCAGCGCCCAGGCGTCTGTCTGGGATTGCAGCCAGGACTCCCCCATCATCTACGTGTGCTCCGTCGAGGAGAAGAAGTCGGTGAGCAGCACGGGCACCGTCACGTGGACGGCGGTGGCGGGCAGCCGCAGCTGCTACCCCGAGACGAGCACCGACTTCGGCGGGCAGACGGCGAACGCCACGCCCTCCGCGGCGGGTGTCTACCGCCAGCGTGCGCAGGCGGCCATCACGCTCAACGCCACGACGTGGACGCCCGCGCAGCCGTCGACCTGCGGCACGCTCGCAAGCAACGTCCCGTGCAAGTTCATGGAAGTCGTGTCCGGCAACGTCACGCTGTAGTGAGCCCCCGGTCCGGCTGACGCGAAGGCGACGGCAGCCGGGCTGGAAAAAGCCCGCGAGGATGCAGCCGCCTCCCCATGGCATTGGCGCACGGCATTGACTGTCATGCGCCCACCCATTCATCCTTTGCCAAGCGGATGTCAGACATCCGCTTCGCGAAGGAGCCCCCCATTGAGGGAAGGCCGCATCGCCATTACGGGCATCGGGATGGCCTCGTCGCTCGGCAATGCCGTCCAGGCCTGCGCGGCTGCACGGGCAGGCCTGACGCGCATCACGGACCTGGAGCAGACGGAGGTCGAGGAAGAGACCCTGCGGACCGAAGCCCTGAAGGGGCATCCCGCGAACTGGGTGGCCGGCGGCTTCGAAGGCCCTGGCCGGCTGCTCTGCCTCGGAGAGGCGGCGATTCAGGACCTTCTCTTCCACGTGAAACTCAAGCCAGAGGAGTTCGCGGGGACCGCCCTGCTGCTTCAACTCCCGGATGACTTTCACCAGCAGACCCTCCTTGGGCGTGGAGCCACGGCCACAGCCACCTCCGATTTCGCCCCGGAAGACCTCCCGGCCGAAGCCCTCCTTCAGGCCACGTGGAAGTCGTTCCCTGAGCGATTGATGGCCCTGACCGGGTTTGAGACACGGCCTCGAATCCTCGAGCGCTTTCGTGGCGGACCCGCATCCTTCGCGCACCTCCTCCTGCGGGCTCGGAACCTGCTCAACTCACGAACAGTGGACCGGTGCATCGTGGGTGGAATCGACTCACTCATCGATGGAGGCCCGCTCCTCGCAGCACGCGAACTGCAGCTCACGCGGACGCCCAATTCACCCGTTGGATTCCTGCCTGGCGAGGCTGCGGGCTTCGTCCTGATTGAGTCGGCTCGCGCGGCGGACGCCCGTGGCGCCCGCATTCAGGCCTTGCTGGGGCCTGTTGGCATCGCGGAAGAGTCCTTCGATCGATTCTCCGGCACGCCCTCCACCGGAGCAGCGCTATTCGCCGCGACCACGGCCTGCCTCGAATCCTGGAGCGAACAGGACGGGGCCATCGGGTCCGCGGTCGTCAATCTGAACGGCGACCCCTTCCGAGCGATGGACTACGGGAGCGCCCTGGTCCGGATGACGTCGGCCCGCCTTCCCACAAGCTTCCGACTCGTCCTGCCCGTGGACAGTTTTGGTGAGCTGGGCGCCGCCACCGGACCTGTCTCCGCCTGCATGTCCGTCAGGAGCCTTGTCCGTGGTTATGCAAGGACACCCCATGTCCTTGTCCTATTGCTGGACGAGCGCAAACAACGTTCTGCCCTGCTGCTTCACCATCCGGGGACGGCCCCATGAGCATCCCCGGACTGCATTGAGGAGACGCGATGAGCCAAGATGACGAACATATCGACGCGCTCAAGAACAAGAAGGACGCCCACCGGGGCGGCGAGTTGAACGGTTGCATCTGGCGCGTGTGTGGACTCAAGGGCCACAAGTATCCCGAGAATGGCCGAAGCTATATCCAGGCCAACCATCGCAAGATCTACGAACTCGACTTCACACAGGGCGCCGACCACATCCGCGTGACCAACGTCATGCGAATCTACGGCAGCTACTCAGCCCACCGGAATCCCACCACCCGAGGCAATCTCTGGTGGTTCGGACAAGGATGCAATTTCCAGAATGGCTACTGGCCCTGGAGCAACCAACTCCATCACATCCTTCCCATTCAAGCCCTCCAGGAGGGACTTGAGAAGAACCCCTCGGCCATTGAGATGTTGCTGCGCGCTGGGTACAACATCAACCGGGGCGTCAACATCATCATCCTGCCCACGAACCAGCGCGACGGCTATGCCATGCGACTGCCGTGCCATTGCGGAGCACATACCTCGTACAACAGGCATGTATCCCAGATCGTCAACAAGGTAGCGCGTCGGCTGTTGAAAGCGGCCGACCCCGAGGGCGAGCATCCTACCCACGCGGAGATGCGTGGTATCAAAGACGAGTTGGAGACGTGGTCCGCGCGGGAATTCCTGGTGATCGTCGCTTGGGGTCGGAACTACCCGGGCATGAAGATCAACGAGAAAAAAGAGACACAGTTCGCCGTCCCGCCACGGTGCTGACCCTGTGAGGAGATGAGATGTCCAAGAGTTCCTACTCCATTCTGCGTGCCATCGAGGATCCGTCCCTCTGTGGGATCCTGAGCCTGCCTGACGAACTCTATCCACTCTCCTGGAAGCTGGCGGAGGGCCGGTCGGTCGCGAAACAGTATCCCCCAGACGTACAATTCAAGATGACGGACCGATACCCGGGCATCCTCGTACCGGATTTCATCCAGAACGTCGTCGCCTGCACGCTGGTGTCCGAGGCCGCCAAGGCGTTGCTGGAACAGCACGCGCGGGCCGACATCGAGTTTCTTCCATTCACCCTGCGCAACCACAAAGGGCGCATCGCCCGTGAGCGGTGCTTCATCGCCAACATCCTGGGTGTCGTCGACTGTGTCGACCCCGCCAGCACCAGGGCAACGCCCTCGAAGATGGAGAAGGGCACCTACCTTTTCCTCAACAAGTTGGGGCTGGACATGAAGAAGGTCCCGGAAACCGCTCGCATCATGCGCCTCAAGCAGCTTCCATCCGTCATGATCGTCCACGAAGCGCTGCGCGCCGTGCTCCAGGCCGAGGGCATGACCGGCCTGGGGTTCATCGAAATAGGCGAAGAGTGTGACATCCGGGAGTAGCCCTGCCATGTCCGAACTCGCGTCCCTTCTCATCAACTCAAGGCACCGCATCCAGGATGCGCTTGCCAGCATCGAAGCCACCGACACGGAAGAGTCCTCTGGCTTCGCATACGTCAAGCTGGCCTATGCCTATCGAACTCTGGCCATGTGCCAGTTGTTGCTCCAGGCGGACGCGCAAGCGTTCTCCCTCAATCTCCGCCGCTCCGCCCAGACCACGCTTCGATTCTTCACCCAACTCCAGCTTGGGCGCGACTTCAACCCCGTGCACTCGTGCGCCAGCAGGGTCTTCTCCTTCACCGACGCCCTGGTCGCAGGGGACCTTCCGACAGCCCGGGAACTGGGGCAACTGCTCCCCACACACCATGAGCCACGAATCGAGTACGAGGATGACTTCCTCCTGCCCCACTGCATGGGCTTGATGCTGCTCGCACCTCCAGGGCAAAAGGCCACGCTTGTCGCGGCCCTGGCACGGTGGAGGACGGTCCTGGAAGGTGGAGCGGACCCCTATCTCGATGCGCTCCATGCGCTCCTGGGGGGAGAGGGAAATGCGTTCGACGATGCCCTGGAACGCCTCATCCACGCGCGCGGACAACAGTTCGCCCAAGGCAAACGGGACATGAGCATCGACGAAGAGACGCAGCTCACCGAAGGACGCCTCTTCATGAAGGGGCTGGCACTCCTCCGCCTCGCGGAAGTGCTCGGTCTGGAGACCCAGCAGGGCTACGTCATGATGCCTTCGCTGGCGCGTCCTCCTCTTTCCACCCTGCCGTTGCCCCCCCATGCGTGGAAGAACCCCGAGCTGGCCTGAGCCACGTCACGGGGGACATGCCCGCTCGCGCGAGCACGTCAGCAGCCGGGCTGGAAAAAGCCCGCGCGGATGCAGCCCCGGGGTGACTTCGCGCCGATGAGGGACTGAAGGCCCACTCGGCGTGCGGTAACTTCACGGGCCATGCGATCCCCCCTCGTTGCATCCCTGTTGTTGCTGCTGCTGGGCTCCCCGGCCTGGGCCACGGTGCCCACCGGCTTCACCGAAACGAACTTCTCATCCAACGCCCTGACGCCCGCCACCGGCATGGCGTGGGCACCGGATGGTTCCGGCCGGCTGTTCGTCACCCTCAAGAACGGCGCCGTCCGGACCGTGGCGATGAAGGACGGCGTCCTGGAGACGCAGGCGGGCTCGCTGGTGACCCGCCTGTTCGCCACGGAGCCCACCGTCCACACCAACAGCGAGTGTGGCCTCATCGGCATCGCGTTCGACCCGAACTACGTGGTCAACCGCTACGTCTACTTCTTCGTCACCGTCTCCGCCTCCGAGCAGCGCATCGTCCGCTACACGGACGCCAATGGCACCGGCACCGCGCGCACGGAGGTCGTCCGCAACCTGCCCACCACGGGCAACAACCATGATGGCGGCGGCATCGGCTTCGGGCCGGATGGCAAGCTCTACTGGGCCATTGGCGACCTGGGCAACGGCACGGGCGTGGACGCGGACCTCACGTCGATGGCCTCCAAGGTGAGCCGCGCCAACCTGGACGGCACGCCCGCCAACGACAACCCGTTCAACGACGGCGTGGGCCCCAACAACGAATACATCTGGGCGCGCGGCTTCCGCAATCCGTTCACCCTCACCTTCCAGCCCACCACCGGCCAGCTGTGGGTCAACACGGTGGGCACGGGCTACGAGCAGATCTTCGTCGCGACCCGGCGCAGCCACGCCGGCTACAACGACTTCGAGAACAACCAGCCCGTCGGCAACGACTACCTCACCCCCGTCATCAAGTACCGCACCAACGGGACGGACACGCGCAACCTCACCGCCACGGGAGGCGCCGTGCGCACGGCGGGCGTCACCACCTTCACCACCACCGGGGCGCATGGCTTCCGCAAGGGTGAGCTCATCACCTTCGAAGGCGTGGGCAACGCGAGCTTCAACGGCGACTTCTACGTCGCCAGCGCGGCCGCCGCTCCCACGACCACCACCTTCACCGTGGCCCAGCCGGGGCTGCCCGACGCGAGCAGTGGCGGGGGCACCGCGCGGACGCAGGGCCTGGGCGGCTCCATCACGGGTGGCACCTTCTATGACGCCACCCTCTTCCCGCCGGAGTACCGCGGCAACTTCTTCTTCGGCGACTTCAACTCCGCCCAGGTGACCCGCGCCACGCTCGCGGCGGACAACTCGGTGGCGACGGTGGACGCGTGGGGCTCCGGCTTCACCTCCAACGTGGACATGGCCGTGGGGCCGGACGGAGCGCTCTACGCACTCGGGTACACCAATGGCGTCGTGCGCCGGATTGCTCCGACGACGACCGCGCAGAAGCTGGTCGTGTCCTCGCTCAACCTGCGCCTCGTGGAGGGAGGCCGGGCGGTGTTCACCGTGCGGCTCGCCCAGGCGCCCGCCGCGCCCGTGGCCGTGCAGGTCGCGCGAGCGATGGGCGGCTCCGAGGACCTGAGCATCGCGAGCGGCGCCAGCCTCACCTTCTCCCCGACGGACTGGAGCGTGCCCCAGGTCGTCACGCTCGGGGCGGTGGAGGACGCGGACGCGGACGCGGACACGGCCACCTTCGTGGTGACGGCGGCGGGCCTGACGGACGAGTCCGTGGTGGCCACCACCATCGACAACAACTCCGCCCGGCTGGTGCTGTCCACCACGCGGGTGCTCATCCCCGAGGACGGTACCGCGACGCTCGACGTGTCGCTCTCCCAGCGGCCCACGTCGAACGTCACCGTCACCGTGGCGCGCACCCAGGGCGACGAGGACATCACCGTGACCGCCGGGGCCACGCTGAACTTCACCGTGTCCAACTGGAGCACGCCCCAGTCCGTCACGCTGCGGGCCGCGCCGGACGCGGACAACCTGGACGGCGTCGCCACCATCACCCTCGCCATGCCGGGCCTGGACGCGCGCGCCCTGGAGGCGGTGGAGCAGGATGACGAACCGCTCGCCCCCGCCATCACCTCCACGCCCGGCCTCTCCGCCGTGGTGGGCCTCGCCTACCGGTACGACGTGGAGGCCAGGGGTCGTCCGGCGCCGACGTACTCGCTGGTGGGCACGGTGCCTCCGGGGATGACCCTGGACGCGGCCACTGGCCTCGTGTCCTGGACGCCTGCCTCCACGGGCGCCGTGAGCGTGACGGTGCGCGCGAGCAATGGCGTGGCACCGGACGCGGACCAGACCTTCACCCTCACGGCGAAGGTGGATGAGCCGCCGCGCGCCATCCTCACGCGGCCCACCCAGGGCGAACGCGTGTCCGGCAACACGGCGGAGTTCTTCGGCGACTGCGTGGACGACGTGGGCTGCATTCGCGCCGAGTTCTACGTGGACGGCACGGAGCTCTACACGGACATCCGCTCCGACAATCACTTCCACTTCGGCGGGGAACACAACCGCTGGGACACCACCGGGCTGTCTCCGGGCGTGCACACGGTGCGGTTCGTCGTGGTGGACTCCGCCGGAGCGCAAGCCGAGCAGCAGGTGACGGTGTGCGTCGGGGATGGGCCGTGCGAGGAGGTGCAGCCGGACGCCGGCGTGGATGCCGGAACGGGCACGGACGCGGGAACGGGCGCGGACGCCGGCACGAGCCCGCCTCCGGACAAGGAGGATGACTCCGGCTGCGGCTGCGGCGCGGCCCCGGTGGCACCGCTCGCGTGGCTGGCGCTCGCCGCGCTGGCCTCCCGGCGGAAACGGGCGCGCGCGGAGTAGTCGAGGGCGGACACACCCCGGATGGACCTGAAGCCCGGTGCCCCCTTCGAGGGTCGCCGGGCTTCTTCTTCGCATCGAAGCGCGAAGGACGAAGCCAGCCGTACCTCAAGGAGGGGGGTCTGGCGTCTCTTCGTACTCCCCGTCCTCGGGATACCCCTCGTAATCATTCCACGCCACGAACAGCTCGAAGCGGAAGGTCGCGCCCAGCACCTCCTCCCAGTAGGTGGGACTGGAGAAGCCAGCGAAGCGGTCTTGCCGGGAGAACGTCTGGCTGGAGGGGATGCCCAGCAGAGCGGTTCCCTGCGTGCTGCCCTTGCCGCTCAGGTCACCGCTCAGCACCAGTCCAAAGGGCGAAGAGACACCCTCCAGCTTGAATTGCAGGTCGAAGCTGCAATCAGCCTCCTCCTCCTCGTTCTCCAGGAAGGCGGTGGCCGCCCAGCTTCCGTTGTGCCGCAGGATGACGGTGGCGGACTGACACACAAGCGGCTTCGGCATGTTGCGCGTACTGAGCCGCTTGAGCGGCATGCCGAGCGTGAATTGCCGCACGGCGGGCAACACGTTGCGGGTGGCGCCCACGCCTGACTTGTCGCTGCACAGGCGCTGCTCGGCGAAGACGAGGTCGCGTTGCGTGAGGGGCCGCGTCAGGCCCACCCATTTCACCCGCGGATCCACGAACCCGGAGCCGATGTGCTCCACATTCAGGGGCATGCCGGTGATGGCGAAGACGTCCACCGCGGCGCCCGGGATGGCATCCACCGTGACGCTCTTCGTGCCTTCCACCAGGGGCAGCACGATGTTCGTGGGCCCGACATCCGGCTTCGGCTCGACCCGGTGGTGGGGAGACTCCTCCCACGCACCGCCGCCGCAGAGTCGATAGGTGAGCCACACCTCCTGGGATTCGTGGAGATACGGCGTCACCTCGACGCGCAGCGAGTCGGCGGTCGCGAACACCTGGTTGCTGATGGGCGTGGCGCCGCCCGCGGAGGAGGCCCAGACCTGCACCCACGCACCGGTGAGCGCGGTGACGCGCACGGCGCGCGCGCAGGCCACGAGCGGATCCACCACGTCCGGAACCTGCCCGATGGACAGGCCCACGCCCGGCACCGTCACCGAGCCCGGGTCACTGGACAGTCCGCAGCGCTCCTGCCTGGCGGTGAGGGTCTCGTTCGCCGCGAGCGGCGTGAGCCGGAACACGAACGACGTGGCGGAGGGCGGCACCATGCCGCGGTAGTCCTTCCCCTGGTAGGCGAGCGTGACCACGGCACCGGGCTCCAACTGATTCACATACACGTCGACGGAGTCCGCGCACGGGGGCAGCAGCGAGGGCGTCCCGGGTTTCGCCGCCGGGGGGACGTCCACGCGCAGCGGGTCGGAGGGCAGCCACTCGCGGCACCGTGTCAGGGCCTGGGATATCTCCAGCTTGTCGCCCCCGCTCGAAAGCGGTTTGGACAGCACGAAGCTCAGGCGGTCGAGGTCGAACGTGGCGGTCTCACTCGAACCGTCCGACCTGCGCAGGACTGTCACGTCCGCGCCGTCGAAGACGCCGGCCAAGAGGAAGGAACCATCGCATCCCATGGGTCGGCTGCCGCCGAGGAAGGGGGCTGGCAGTTTCTCCTTCAATCCGACCGGAATCCTCAACACGACAGTGCTCGTCGCCACGGGCGTGCCGGCGAGCGGCGGGAAGCCTGGAGGCGCCTCCTGATGCGCCTGGAGGGATTGACCGACGCCGGGAAGGCTGGCGGTGAGTGCGAGCCGCGCATCCCCTGCTTCAGTGGCCCTCCCGCTCGCGATGACGCCCCCCGCGACGGTCACGACCACCTGGGCTCCGGGCACGGCGCCCTTCACCCAGACCCGAGCTCCGCACTGCCAGGCGCGCGACTTGAAGGAGAGCGGCGCGAGCAGGCCATGGTCCGTGGGCGCCTTGCCCACGGGGACCGCCAGCGGATCCGGCGTCCACCCGCTCTTCTCCGCGCCAAGCCCCTGCTGGACGAGGATGCGGTCCTTCTCCTGGAGCTTGATGCCGGGAAGGAGCGGCACCCGGTCACGTCCACCGGAGACAACGTCCTTCGCGATGTCGCGCGGATTGGGCCCCAGGGTTCGAGCCAGCACCGTCGCGCCGGGGAGGGCCCCTTCCACCAGGAGGGAGTCGCTCCATTCGGTGAGCGGGCCTTTGAGCAGCGGGATGACGAGTGGCATGGGACGACGGTATCCACGGCGGATCCGCGCCCCACCCCCGGGCGGGGATGGCCCCTGCCCCGGATGTGAGCTTCAGGGCGGTACGCCTCCGGAAGGTCCTCCAGGAAGCCATGGCCTGCGACTCCGGGACCTCTCCGCCGCTGCGGCTCAGCCGTCAAGTCACGGGAAGCCGCCGCCCCTGGCTCAAGCCGGCACGTACAGCCTGCTGGGAACGCGCTCGTAGTCGATGATCCGGTCAAGCCTCATCCCGAGCCGCGTCGCGACACGGATGGAGGCCTCGTTCTCCGGGTGGATGACGGCCACGACGGGGGTTTGAGGCAGGTGCTCGCGCGCCAGTTCCAGGGCGGCGCGGGCCAACTCCGTCGCATACCCGGAGCCCCACGCATTGGGAGCGAAGCGGTAGGCGAGGTTCAACACCTGCTGGCCGTCGAGCACCTTGTGGCGCAACCCGCCGAAGCCCACGGCGACCCCGGGCTCCTCGCGCCGCTCCACCACCCAGTACCCGATGCCCGTGCGCGCCCAGTCGTCCAGCCACACGCCCAATTGCGTCCGCGCGGCGTCCAGCGAGCGCATGGGCCCGGAGGCGCTGTAGCGGTTCGTCTCCGGATCCCCATGGAGGACGAACACTGCCTCCACGTCGCTGTCACGAACGGCTCGCAGCAGCAGCCGCTCGGTCGTCATGCGTTCAAAAACCTGGGTCATGCCCGGCAGCCTGCATGCAGTGCCGCCCCGCAGGCCACCGGGATCGCCCCAGGCGCCGTGGGGGTGTGATAATTCCTCCGTCTCATGAAACAGGCCGCTCGGGCTTCAAGCGGCGGCTGTGAGTCGTTCGGAGGCAGAATCGTGAGTGCGCAGGAGAACCCGAGCTGGCGACAGTTGTCTCCGGAAGTGCAGCAACAGATCAGCCAGGACAGCGAGCATTTCCGCAAGTGTCTCAACTACCTGCGGGAGCACTCGGCAGGCGAGGTCGAGGGCTTCTACGGCCCCGACAGCATGACCTGGGTGATCTACCGCGAGCCGGTGATCCTCCTCGGCGGACTGCGCGCCATCCTGCTGCAGATCGCCCATCCGGCCGTGGCCGTCGGCGTCTCCCAGAACAGCAACTTCCGGGGTGACCTGCTCGGCCGTGCGCGACGCACCTATACGGCGATGTATCAGCTCGTCTTCGGTGGCCTCCCCGAGGCGATGGGTGCCGCGAAGCGGGTCCACAGCCTCCACAGTCGCGTCAACGGCACCATTCCGGCCGGGGCGGGCCGCTATCGCGCGAACGATCCGCTGCTGCAGCGGTGGGTGCTCGCCACCCTCATCGACGGCGCCATGGTGGTCTTCGAGACCTTCGTGCGACCGCTCAGCCTGGAGGAGAAGCGCCGCTTCTACGAGGAGTCGCGGCTCGCCGCGGCGCAGTTCGGGCTCCTGCCGGAGCAGATGCCGCCCACGCTCGAGGCCTTCTACAGTTGGTATCACGAGCAACTGGAGGGGGAGACGCTGCGCGTGGGAGACACCGCGCGCGAGCTGGCGAGCCTGCTCTTCAATTCACCGTTCACCCGGGGACAGCTCGATGAGTTGCTCACCGCCGGCCTGCTGCCTCAGCGCTGGCGCGAGGCGTACGGGCTGGCCTGGGGACCGGGACAGCAGCGCGCGTGGAAGCTGCTGAAGGGCACGATGCGCCGGGCCATCAACCTCACCCCGCCCACGCTCCGCTGCGTCACGGCCTGGCATCAGGCGCAGATGCGGCTGGCCCTGGCGCGAGGACAGCGGCCGACCGCCATGGCCCGGGTGCTGAACACCCTCGACTCCTACGTCGACGTGCCGTTCAGCATCCGGCCGGTCGCGGTGAAGGCCCCCGCGACCGACAAGGATTGAGGCAGGCCTTCACCCGGAGGCTTACGGCTCCGCGGGCACGCGGGGGCGCGAGAAGTCGTTGAACTTCGACGGGAAGTGGCTCAGGTCGGTGTCGCTGTCCTGGGCCACCGGGTTGTGGCAGCCGAAGCAGCCGGCCTTGTTCGCGTTGGACAGGCCCGGCGCGTTCGGGTCATAGGCCGTCGAGCCAATCTGGAGATAGGTCTCCAGCGCGCTGTTGGCCAGGTTCGGGAAGCCCACCGCCGTCTTCTCCGGCAGGCCCGGCTTGGCCGACTGGAAGAGGGAGATCCAGAAGTCCTCGTCGGGCGCCTGCGTCCCCTTGGTCCACAGCGTGCCGATGAGCTGGTAGTTCTGCCAGATGCCCGTGAGCTGCGGACGCAGCGTGGCGTTCAGGCACGAGACGTTGCCGCCGCTGTTCGCGTTGGGGTCCTGCGAGGAGGAGTCCACCACCGCGCAGTTGGCGGCGCTCGCGCCCCCGGCTGGCAGCGCGTCCGTGCGGCAGACGTTGACCTGCTGGAAGTTCGCGCCGACATGCGGGTCCAGGTTGCACTGGGGATTCGCCGCGGTGACACCGCACGTCTTCGTCTCCATCACGCTGGAGGGCACCTTCGAGGGGTCGAAGAGCGCCCACGGCGTCCCCAGCGGCGACAGGGGCGCGATGGGGGTGCTGGAGCCCGCCGCGCAGTCCGGCGTGTTGGCCACGTGCTCGAACGAAGCCCAGACCCACTCGCCGTGCGTCGGCGTCTTCTGGGCGATGTGCAGCGCGATGAGGCCCAGGCCCGAACCCGCGCAGTACATCTGCGACGCGGGACAGTCATTGCCCGGGAACTGGCGCCAGGCCGTCTTCACCTCCACGGAGCCCATCGAACCCAGGGTCGTGGGCGTGCCACTTCCCCACGGCAGCCAGAGCTGGTTCGTGTTGTTGCACGGCGTGAAGGGCTGGCTCGGATCCGCGGGCTGGCAGAACGCGTAGTAGTTCGCCTGCGTGTAGTAGTTCTGGCCGACGACGAAGTCATACATCGGCGCGTTGAAGCGGATGTCATACAGCACGGTGTTGCCGGAGACGTCGATGAGCTCGTCCTGGCCACCACCGGCCTGCTTGTTGTCCAGGTGGCCCACCTGGAGCGTCGTGACGCCACCCGGGAAGGCGCCAGGCGCGGCCGCGCCGTCCGGCTGGAGCATGTTGTACCAGGGCGCGTAGGAGAGGAACCGCGGCTTGGTGGGGAACACCGGGTCGTTGGGGTCCTGCACCGTCTGGGTCAGGTAGAGGAACTGGTTCCACGCGAAGGTGTGGAAGTCGCAGAACGACTGCTCCGGCAGCGGGACGTCTCCCAGCGGCTGCGGGTTCGCCACGTTGAGGGTGGTGCCGTCGCTGAAGGTGCCGGAGCAGAGCGTCTGCGGGTTCGTGGGCGGCGGATCCTCCACCTTCGGGTCGTCCTTGCAGCTCAGCGTCACGCCTCCCAGGGCCATCAACATCAGGGAGGACTTCGCGAAACGTCTGACAACATGGCGTGACGACAAGGGGAGCATGGGCGTTCTCCGGAGCGCGGGGACTGTCCGCTGCCCTACGCAAGGCGGATGCCACGGCGCCTTCGCCCGGCGGTGCCCCCTGCCGACAGCCAAAGGCAGCGGGCGCCGCGTCGTGCCGACAAGCACCTGCGTTGGACCAGGACGCGGCCCGCGTGGCGGTATGCCCTGGATTCAAAAATCCTTGTGGCCGGTGCGGGGCATGGCGGGTCTCCTGGAGGGCCCGGCATTCTTCACGGGCTCCGCCACCGACCCGGAGCATCCCATGCGCATCCGCCGCCTCGCCTCGCTCGTCCCCTTCCTGTTGCTGGGAAGCGCCTGCGGTACCAGCACCGTCGATGACGCCTTGCCGCACGCGCAGGACAGCGCCCTGGCGACGAAGCCGGCCCGGGGCGAAGGCCTGCGTCGCCTCCAGGCGCAGCGCCCCGAGTTCTTGCGTGGCGCGGGGGAGCTGTCCGCCCACCGCCTCCTGGTGGACCCCCGGGGCAAGGCGCATGAGCGCCTGGCGCAGAGCTTCAAGGGCGTCCCCGTCTTCGGCGCCGCGGCCATCGTGCACCTCGCGGAGGACGGCACCGTCGCCAGCGTGACGGACCGGCTCGCCCGCGACCTCAAGGTGGACACCACGCCCCGGCTCAAGCGGGACGAAGCCATCCAGAACGCCCTGGGCTCGCTGGAGGACGGCAGCGTGCTGGTGGGCACGCCCAAGGCGGACCTGCAGATCCTCGCCGACAGCCGGGACACCCGCCTGACGTGGCGGGTGCAATTGGAGACGGTGAAGGCGGACGGCGGGCCGGCGATGCCGAACATCTTCATCGACGCGCACACGGGCGAGGCTGTCCGGGACTTCGACAACCTCCAGACCACCCGCAACCGCAAGACGTACACGGCCAAGACGCGCACGTCGCTGCCCGGGACGCTGGTCCGTTCGGAGACCCAGGGGCCCACGAGCGACGTCCTGCTGGACCAGGCCCACGACCACGCGGGCCTCACCTACGACTTCTACGCGACCCTCTTCGGCCGTGACAGCTACGACGGCCTGGGCACGGACCTCATCTCCACGGTCCACTACAGCAAGAACTACGTGAACGCGTTCTGGAACGGGACGCAGATGGTCTACGGCGACGGCGACGGCGTGCAGTCCTCCGCGCTGACGGTGCTGGACGTCGTCGGCCATGAGTTGACCCACGCCGTCACCGACACGTCCTCGGAGCTCATCTACGCCAACGAGTCGGGCGCCCTGAACGAGGCCATGTCCGACATCTTCGGCGCCTCCATCGAGGCGTACCGGGATGGTGCCGTCAGCGCCAACACCTGGAAGATTGGCGAGGAGTGCTGGACGCCGGCCACCGCGGGCGACGCCCTGCGGTACATGAACGACCCGGCCATCGCGGGCGACTACGACTACTACCCCACGCGCTACACGGGCACCTCCGACAGCGGCGGCGTGCACTGGAACTCCGGCATCGCGAACCTGGCCTTCCACCTGATGGTCTCCGGGGGAAGCCACCCGCGCGGCAAGACGAGCAACGTGGTGCCGGCGCTCGACGCCAACCGCTACACGGGCATCCTGAAGGGCGCGGCCATCTTCTACCGCGCGAACACCGTCTACCTGACGCCGGGCAGCACCTTCGCGGACGCGCGCGCCGCCACCGCGCAGGCCGCTTCCGACCTGTACGGTGCCAGCGCCGTCGCGTCCGTCAACGAAGCGTGGAGCGCCGTGGGCGTGGCCGCGCCCCCGACCTGGACCGTCATCACCACGCTGAGCAACGTCGCGGGCAGCCGCAACGGCAGCACGAACCTCAACTACGTCACGCCGACGAACGCGACCGCGATGCGCTTCGCGCTCTCCGGCGGCACGGGTGACGCGGACCTGTACGTGAAGTTCGGCAGCGCGCCCACGACCACCAGCTACGACTGCCGCTCCGCGGGTGCCAGCAACGACGAGAGCTGCACCCTCAACCCCGCGAAGCAGGGCACGTACTACGTCCTGATCCGCGGCTACTCGGCCTTCTCCGGCGCCACCTTCCAGGTCAGCTCCGGCCAGTAATCCCAGAGGGGTTTGCTGCCCCGACCCACCGGCGCGGTCGCCACTCCCTGGCGGCCGCGCCGGTTTCTTTTTCACAGCGCCCTTGAACAGTGACGCTGCGCACGGAATCACAGCCATCCGGGTGCCCGCCCGCCTGCCCTCGAAACACTTCCCTCTCCTGCGCGGTTCAGACATCGTATCTTTCAGGTTTGTCCCATCTTCCTGAGAGTTGATTCATGTCTGGAACACGTCGTGTTTCCGTTGCCCGGCTGTATCGCGCCCTGCTCCCGGTCGGGCTGCTCGTGGGGGTGTTCGCGTCCGCCGCCCGGGCGCAGGGCCTGGCCTCCGCGGCGGGGGATGAGCAGGTGATTCCCATTGTCGGCGCGGGCGCGGCCACGGGCGTCGGCTACTTCCCGCTGGAGGCCGCGTTCGATGATCAGCCCACGCTCCATCCGCCCACCCAGGAGCGCTACGGGGCCAGCGACGGCGGCCAGGGCGTGGGGCTCTATGCCGGGCGGCAGGCGTACATCGACTTCGGGCCGGACTTCGCCAACGTCCGCATCACCGGCACGTGGACGCTCTGGAACCAGTGGGGGCGCACCGCGCAGCAGCCGCTGACCTACTGGTGGTCCAGCTCCCGCGACAACCTGTTCAACAACGACGACGTCGCGGAGACCACCCCCGGCTTCGGGTTCATCACGCGGCTTCCGCCCACCCACCCCACCAGCGACCCTCTCTGGACGCGCGACTACACCGACGCAGGCACCGGCCTCGTGCCGAAGCGGCGCTACCTGCTGGTGTCCGCGCCCGCGACCAACACCAACGGGGCCGTGGAGTTCGCCATCACCGGCCGCGTCGGCACCGGCCCCAGGCCGCGCGTCGTGCCGCCGCCCGCCTTCGGGGCGCTCACGCTGGTGGACGAGGTGAACTGCGGCGACGCCAGTGATCCGCACGCATTCCAGCAGTTCCCCGCCAATGGCAGCCGCATCGAGACCGTGCTCGGGCGCGCCGTCCGCGTGCTGCCCAATGACACTCCGGGCCGCAAGTACTTCGCCTACCGCCTGGGCGTGGGCAAGAACCTGGTCGCGGGCAGGGCCTACTCCTACAGCTGCAGTTCGGAAGAGACCGCAGTCGCCCTCCTGTTGAAGGAACAGGAGGGGGAGGAGCGAGACTTCCCATGCAGCAGCCATCCGCCACTGAAGCGCAGGCGCCGGAAGTCCGGCTGGT
>NZ_RAWD01000165.1:0-20849 GCF_003612065.1 Corallococcus sp. CA047B | reverse complement strand
GGAGTTTCCGGCCGACGCGCTGGTGGCGGGTGTGCCGCTGGTGCTCGCCGGGCGCGTGGCGCTGCTGCTGCACCGGGCCACCGTGCGTGCGTCCGGGGCGCCCCGGCCCGCGAACCCGGCGGACCTGGCGGGGCTGGGCATGGTGGGCGACAGCGAGGGCATCGTGCGGGTGCGCGAGGACGTGCTGCGCGTCGCGGACCTCCAGGTGCCGGTGCTCATCCGGGGCGAGACGGGCACGGGCAAGGAGTTGGTGGCGCGGGCACTCCACGCGCAGGGCCTCCGCCGCGCCGGCCCCTTCGTCAGCGTCAACCTGGGCGCCCTGTCGCGGGACCTCATCGCCGCGGAGCTGTTCGGCACGCTGCGGGGCGCGTTCACCGGCGCCACGCGCGACCGCGACGGCTTCTTCCGCGCCGCGCACGGCGGCACCCTGTTCCTGGATGAAGTGGCCGAAGCGCCCCCGGAGGTCCAGGCGGCGCTCCTGCGCGTGCTGGAGACGGGCGAGGTCTACCCCGTGGGTGGCCAGACGCCCGTGCGCGTCGACGTGCGGCTCGTCACCGCCACCGACGCGGACCTGGAGGCGCGCATCCACGACGGCCGCTTCAAGGCCCCGCTGCTGCACCGGCTGGCGGGCTTTGAAATCGTCGTTCCGCCCCTGCGCGAGCGCCGCGAGGACATCACGCCCCTGTTCCTCCACTTCGCCCGCCAGGAGCTGGAGACCACCGGCGAGGCCGAGCGCCTGATGTCCGCGGACGCGAGAGCCGAGCCGTGGCTGCCCGCATCCCTGGCCGTGCGGCTGGCGCGCTCCGCGTGGCCCGGCAACGTGCGGCAGCTTCGCAACGTCGCCCGGCAGCTCGTCATCGGCAGCCGGGGTCTGCCCGGGCTGCGCGTGGACGCCCGGATGGAGCAGACGCTGGACACCGACGCGCTCCCCATCCCCGGACAGCCCCTGTCCGTGGAGGCGCCGTCCTCCGCCACCGAGAACACCCCCGCGGGGCACCGCACGCCCGCGCGCCGCAAGCCCGCGGACGTGAGCGAGCAGGAGGTGCTGGAGGCCCTGCGCGCCTGCGCGTGGGACCTGAAGGCCACCGCGGACTGGCTGGGCATCCCGCGCTCCTCCGTGTACGTGCTCATCGACAAGAGCTCCTTGCTGCGCACCGCTCGCGACTTGAGTCCGGAGGAGATCACCCGCTGCTTCCACGAATGCGAGGGCGACCTGGACCGCATGGTGCAGAAGCTGGAGGTCTCCCGCCGCGCGCTCCAGCGCCGGGTGCGCGAGCTGGGGCTGGAAGGGACCTGAGCTGACACGTCAGCCTTGTTTCAATGTGTCACTGACGCGTCCGGGTGCCCTTGGGCCGCGACCCGCCAGTGATACTTCCGAGGGTGTACACACGAGCCCGCACGCTGGTACGGGCGCTGCATTGCAGTGAGGACCTATGGCCAACACCATCTACATCGACATCGCCACCACCCCCGTCACCTACCTCCCTGGACCGGAGGTGAAACATGGTGACCACGTGATCTTCACGCTGGGCGCCGCCTCCGCCACCATCGCCAGCGCCACGGTGTCGTTCCCCAACGGCACCTGCCTCACCACGTCCGGCCCGTACACGCTGGGAGGCCCCACCATGGCGACGGCGCCTCTGACCGTCTCCGCCACGGCGCCGAAGGGCATCTACGGCTTCGAGGTCAACATCCCCGACGAAGCGAAGGACCGGAAGGTCGGACCGCAGGAGGATGACCGGAAGAACGGCGGCATCGACGTGACGAGCGACCCGCCGGAAGTGTGACGGAAAGCAGGTCGCGGGCCCGTCAGGGCCCACGGTACTCGGCCGCGCGCTCCTGCACCGGAGCGCGCGGTCTGGCGCGAAGCCGCGTCGGTTCCTGCATCACTCGGTCTCGTGCGCCTTCACCGGGGCGCCAGGTCCGGCGCGAAGGCGCAGCAGTTCCTCTCGCACCTCGCGGGCCCGTACCCACCGGGGACGGGCCGCGACCACCGCGTCGGCCAGTTCCAGCCCGCGCGTCAGCCCGGCCGCCGCGTCCTGTCCTTCACGCAGCCGCCATGCGGCCCACGCTCCGTGGAGGTCCGCCGCCGCCAGCCGGTACTCCAGCCGTGGGTCCCGCTTCAGGGCCTCCTCGAAGGCCTGCGCCGCGCGCGTGAAGCCGCCGTCCGCCGCGCCATGGCCGTGCGCCGTCCAGCGGGCCCGGACGCCCACCGCCTCCGCGAGGTAGCGCCACGCATTGCCCAGGCGCGGGTTGAGTTCGCGCGCCCGGTTCAACGCCGCCTCGGCCCGCACAAGCTCCGGCGCCGGGTCCTTCTCACGGGACAGCGCCCACGTCGCCTGGTGCACCCACGCCTTGCCCAGGTTCGCCAGGAAATCCGCGTCGTCCGGCAGCCGCTCGAGCGCGGCCGAGTAGTGCCCCACCGCGGCGCGCAGCGCGACCGTGGGGTCCTGGCCCTTCGCGAGCTGGCCCTCGGCGCGAAATACTTCCCACTCGCCCAGGTTGTTGAAGGCGAAGCCCTGCGTGGGCGCCAGCGTCCGCGCCTGTTCGAAGGACGCGCGCGCCTGCGCGAGCAGGGCCTCCGGGTCGCCGCCTTCCTCCGCGAGCAGCTCCCCCTGCCAGAACACCGCCGAGCCCAACGCGTTGTGCAGCGCGGGCTGCTTCGCGTTGAGGCTCAAGCCCTGCCGGTACAGCGACAGGGCCCGCTCCAGGTCCACGCTCACGTCCTCGCCCTTGAGGTAGTGGAAGCGCGCGAGCTGCTCGGCCACCTCCGCGCCGTTGAAGCACGCGCTGAAGTTGTCCGGGTTGAGGGACAGCGCCCGGGTGAGCGCGTTGTTCGCCTTGCGCAGGTCCCCCGCCGCGTCGGGCGCGTTCGCCGCGTTGGCGCGCTTGCGGTAGGCGACCCCCAGGTTGATCCACGTGTAGGGCTCCTGCTCGCTCAGCCGCAGGGCCTCCAGGTACGCGTCGATGGCCTTCGTCTGGAAGGGCAGCGCGTCCCCGCCGCGCGCGTCCTCCGCGTCCGCCTGCCCCTGCCACGTCAGGCCCAGGTTCGCGTGGAAGGCGTAGTCCCGGTCCTCGGGACGCAGGCGCTCGAAGGCGGCCGTCGCCCGGCGGAGCTGCTCGCGCGGATCCACCCCGTGCAGCTGCTGGTAGCGCGCCCACAGCCGGTGCGTGAGGGCCAGCTCCAGCGGGATGCGGGCGCTCGGCGGCGCGACGGCCTCCGCGGTGCGCAGCGCCGCCAGGGACTGCTCCAGCAGGGCCTCCACGCCCTCCCCTCCCTGGTTCGTGCGCTGCTCCGCGAGCCGGCGGTGGAAGCGCGCCACCAGCACCAGCGCCCGCGCATGGTCCGGCGCGGCGACGAGCGCGCGCGACAGCGCCTTGAGTCCGCGCTCGTAGTGCGGCAGCACGTTCCCCTCGGCGTACAGCTCCATCACCATCGCGGCCAGCTCCAGCCGCCCCAGCACCGCGTGCACGCCGGGCTGGCTCTCCGCGGTGGCGACGGCGGCGGCGTACGCCTCGCGGCTCAGCGCCAGGTCCGCCTGGGAGCCCGCGCGGTCGCCCCCGTTCCAGCGCTGCATGGCGCGCGCGAGCAGGATGTCGCCGCGCAGGAGGGGCGCCTCGTAGAACCACGGCAGCTGCATGCCGGGCGTGGCCAGCAGGGACAGGGCCTCGTCCGGGCGGTCCTCGTAGAAGGCGAACAGGGCCTTCACGAACTCGGGCGGCGCGGGGACATCCGGCCCTTCCGCCTGTCGCAGGTACGCGAGCGCCGGGTCGCGGTAGCGCCGGGTCAGCTCCCTGCGGCGCGCCTCCCGCTGCTCGGGCGCGCGGCGCTCCACGTCCAACAGCAACTGGTCGCGGTAGAGGTGGCCCAGCACCTGCGCCAGCGCCCACGCCACGCGGGGCTCGCGGTAGCCGTTCGCCCACGCGGCCTCCAGCTTCTCGCGGGCCCCGTCCAGGTCGTCCAGCGCGAACAGCGCGCGGCCCAGGGCGTACTGCCCGGCCCCGCCCGCCTGCGCTCCCGCGCGGCGCACGTCGGCCTCCAGCGCGACCATGCTCGCGCGCAGCGCCTGGCGGTCCTCGCGCGTGTCATGCAGGCGCGACAGGGCGGAGTAGCGCACCGCGGACTCGATGCGCTCCACGCGTTCGGTGAAGGCGCGGGCCAGCCGCTCGCGCTCGGCCACCTCGCCGCGCACGAGGGCCGCCTGCCCCAGCGCCCCGGCCACCACCACCACCACGCCGGTGCCCAGCATCAGCGCCGCGCGGTGCTTGCGGACCTTCTTGCGCAGCCAGTAGCGCGCGCCATGTCGGGCCCGCACCGGCTCCCCGGAGAGGAAGCGCTGCAGGTCGTCGATGAGCGAGCGCACGGAGTCGTAGCGGAGGGGCCGCTCCTTCTCCAGGCACTTGAGGACGATGGCCTCCAGGTCCTCCGGGATGTTCACGTCCAGGGCACGCGGCGCGAGCGGCGCCTCCCGCTGCAACCGCGTGAGCACCTCCGCCTCGGTATCGCCGGTGAAGGGCGGCCGCCCGGTGAGCAGCGCGTACAGCGTGCCGCCCAGGGCGTAGACGTCCGCGCGGCGGTCCAACCGGTGGCCCTCGCCCCGGGCCTGCTCGGGCGGCATGTAGTGCGGCGTGCCCAGCACCGCGTTGGCCTGGTGGCCCTCCTCGCGCCAGTCGCGCGCCAGGCCGAAGTCCATCACGAACGGGTTGAAGCCTCCGTCCTCCGTGCGCTCCACCAGGATGTTGCCGGGCTTCAGGTCGCGGTGGACCAGCCCCGCGCGGTGCGCCGCGTGCACGCCCTCGGCGGCCTGGGCCAGCACCAGCACCCGCTGCTCCAACGTCAGCGTGTTGGAGAGGTGTCCCAGCGACGGCCCCTCCACGTAGCGCATGGCGATGAAGGCCTGCCCCCGCACCTCGCCCACCTCGTAGACCTCGCACACGCGCTCATGGCGCACGCGGGCCTGGGCGCGGGCCTCGGACAGGAAGCGGCGGGCCAGCTCCGGGTCCCCGTCCCGCACGAACTTGAGGGCCACGTTGCGGCGCAGGAGCGGGTCGTAGGCCAGGAACACCTGCCCCATGCCGCCCTGCCCCAGGAAGCGCACCGGTTCGTACCGGTCCCACCCGGGCACCGGGAAGGCGGGGGCGCCGTCCGCGTCCGTCGCCGCCGGGGGCGCGGTCGACAGCGTGGGGGCCTCCTGGATGGGAGCGCCACCCCGGTCCGTGCGCTCGCGGGCCAGGTCCTTGCGCAAGAGGTCCAGGGTGTTCTCCGTCAGCCGGCCCCGTTCCTTCAGCAGCTCCAGGGGCCCGCGGTGCAGGCGGAGGGCATCCTCGCGCAGGGCCGCCGCCTCCTCGGAGGACAGCAACCCTTCGTCCAGCGCGAGGAGGACCTCTTCCTCGTACAACTCCTGATGGCGGCCTGCCCCGTGCACGGACGGAGCATACGGGGAAGGCCAGACGATGCGGGAGCGCCGCCGGAAGGGCGCGGATGGAAGGGGGGCGAGGGGGCACCCCCCGAAGGGGACATCCGGCCCCCTTCCGGCGGCCTCCACGAACGCCATGGAGGCTCCGGAGAGCCTCCGTGGACGTTACCGGGACCTCATGCGGCCGGGCGGCGCTGCCTGCGGCGCAGGCCGGGCAGTCCCATCAGGCCCAGCAGGGCGAGCCAGGAGGCGTCGGGCGCGGCGCTGCACCCGCCGCCCGCGAAGGCGCGCGTGTTCGTGACGGTCCAGGTGTGCTCCGCGGGCGAGGTGTCCGCGTTGCCCGCGTCGTCCACCGCGCGCACCCGCAGGGTGTGCTCCCCGGGGGGCACGGTGTACCGGTCCCTGCACGGGACGAAGGGGCCTCCGTCCAGGCTGCACTCGAACGTGATGTCCTCCTCGTCGGGGCCGTACTCGAAGTCCGCCGTCCGGGAGGAGCCGCTCGCGGGCGGGCCCTTCACGATGACGGTGTCGGGAGCCTCGGTGTCCACCTGGGTGTCCACGACGAAGGGCACGGTGTTGGACACGGGGCTGGTGCCACCCTTGGGCGTCTCGGCCGTGGCCGTCACCGCGTGCGGGCCGTCCGCCAGCGGGGTGGTGGGCACGCAGCTCCAGGCCCCGGCGGCATCGACGGTGGCGGTGCAGAGCACCGTGCCGCCTTCGCGCACCGTCACCTGGCTGCCGGGCTGGCCGGTGCCGGTGATGGCGGGGGTGGAGGTGTTCACGGTGGTGCCGGACGCGGGGCCGGTGATGACGGGGGCCGAGGGCGCGGGCTCATGGCCCTCTTCCACGGTGCACGTGGCCGAGCAGCCGTCGCCCGCCGTGAGGTTGCCGTCGTCGCACGCCTCCGCCGCGTCCTTGATGCCGTTGCCGCACACGTTGGCGGCCGCGCACGTCTGGGACACGGGGTCGCAGACCCCTTCACAGACATTGGAGGCGGTGCAGGCCTGGCCAATCTCCAGCAGGCAGCGCGGCGAGCACGTGTCGCCCGCCGTGAGGTTGCCGTCGTCACACACCTCGGCGCCCGCGCGGACACCGTCGCCGCACGTGGTGCCACAGAGGCTGGGAGCGCCGTTGCACGCGTAACCGGACTCCACGACGCAGATGCCGTTGCAGCCGTCGCCCGACGTCGCGTTGCCGTCGTCGCACTGCTCGCCGGCATTGATGACGCCATTGCCGCAGGTGTTGAAGCACGCGTTGCCGGGCGCGGGGCAGCTCCAGCCCGCCTCCACCTGGCAGGACGCGTTGCAGCCGTCGCCCGCGTTGAAGTTGCCGTCGTCGCACGCCTCGGCGCCCGCCGTCTGGCCATCACCGCAGAGGGTGTTGCAGACGCTCGGAGTCCCCGAGCAGCTCCAGCCCGGCTCGACGCGGCAGCCATTCGAGCAGCCGTCGCCGGACTGCGTCTGGGCATCGTCACACACCTCGCCCGTCTCCAGCGCACCGTTGCCACAGGTGAAGGCGCACACGGAGGGGCCCGCCCCCGGCGTGGTGCAGGCATAGCCCCGCTCCACGCGGCACTCGGTGGAGCAGCCGTCGGAGGACGTCAGGTTGCCGTCGTCGCACTGCTCGCCCGGGTTCACGTTGCCGTTGCCGCACGTCTTGGCGCAGGGCTGACCCGGCGTGGCGCAGGCGTAGCCCAGCTCCAGGGTGCAGGCGTTGGAGCAGCCATCGCCCAGGGACGTGTTGCCGTCGTCGCACAGCTCGCCGGGGTTCAGCAGGCCGTTGCCGCACAGCGGGGCGCAGGCGGACGGCGCACCGGAGCAGGAGTAGCCCGTCTCGATGCGGCACGCGGAGGAGCAACCATCCGAACCGAACGCGTTGCCGTCGTCGCACTGCTCGCCGGCGTTGATGGTGCCATCACCGCAGGACGCCACGCAGGCGCTGCCCGGGGTGGGGCAGGCGTAGCCCGCTTCGACGCGGCAGCTCGCGTTGCAGCCGTCGTTCGCGGTGGTGTTGCCGTCATCGCACTGCTCGCCGGCATTGAGGGCGCCATTGCCGCACGTCTTGGCGCAGGAGCTGGGCGCTCCCGTGCAGCCGTAGCCGGGCTCGATGCCGCAGCTCGCGCTGCAACCGTCGCTGTTGGTGGCGTTGCCGTCGTCGCACTCCTCGCGCAGGGAGATGGCGCCGTCGCCGCAGCGGTCGTCATACGCATCCACGAACAGGTAGCGGAAGGCGTTCGGGGGCGAGGCCGCGTTCTCGTTGCACAGCTCGATGCGGTTGACGCCCGCGTGCCAGGGCGCGCTGGTGCCGAACTCGCGGAAGATGTTCTTCTGCCACGGCTGGCCGGCCGGCTCGCTCACGGTGATGGGGAACACCGCCACGCCGTTCACCTTCGCGCTGTCGAACTGGTTGTCATTGAAGGTGGCCAGGCGCAGCCGGAACTGGGAGATGATCGTCGTCGAGGGGACCAGGAAGTCCTGGTAGACGCACGTCTGCCCGCCCAGGGGCGCCATGAAGCGCGCGGACTGCATCTCCAGGGGCCAGTCGGTGGCGTTGCGCACGCCGGTGGTCGCGCCCGTGGTGGTGCCCGCGTAGAACCAGTGCGGATCCGCCACGGTGCCTTCCAGGCGGCGGTTCTGGTTGTCCACGCCGGTGTTGAAGATGGCGACACCCGCGCCCACGCAGCGGCTGGGGCTGCCCGCGCAGGCGAAGCCGGGCTCCACCTCGCACTGCCGGCTGCACCCGTCGCCCTCGAAGCGGTTGCCGTCGTCGCAGATCTCCTGCGCGAAGGACGGGTACGGCTGGTTGTTGAAGACGCCGTTGCCACACAGGGACAAATCACACGTGGACGAACAGCCGTTGCCGCCGCCCACCGTGTCGCCGTCGTCGCACAGCTCGCCCGTGTTGGTGACGTTGTTGCCGCACAGGCTCAGGAGCGAACAGGCATTGCCGGGCACGTTGCACAGGTAGCCGGCCTCCACGGTGCCGGAGGCGGAACAGCCATCCCCGCTCACGGTGTTGCCGTCGTCACACTGCTCGCCGGGCTGGAGCCGGCCGTCGCCCACGAGCGCCGAGGACTGCTGGCTCGTGAGGACGGACGCGGACGTGGGGGGCCGCGAGTCACCCGACTCACAGCCGATGAGGAGGAACAGGGCACTGAGGGTCGCGGCGGTGAAGCCCGCTCGCGCGACCGTGCGTGACGCCTGTCCCCGGAAGAGGGACTCCATGACGTTCATGAACATGAAAGGTCTGCCTTACTTCTGAAGGGGTTCCGGAGAGGGGGAGGAGGAGGCCGGCGTCGTCTGCACGCCCTCGGCCTCTCCGACGATCTTGAACTCGACGCGACGGTTCTTCGCGCGGCCGTCCGCCTTGGCGTTGTCCGCGATGGGCTGGTTGGGACCGAAGCCCTGGGCTTCCAGCCGCCCGCGCTCCACGCCCTTGGCCACCAGGTAGTCCACCACCGCTTCGGCGCGGCGCTGGGACAGGTCCAGGTTGTACTCGGCCTTGCCCTTGTTGTCGGTGTGGCCTTCCACGCGAATCTTCGCGATCTCCGGGTGGGAGACGAGGATGGCGGCCACCTTGTCGAGCACCGGGTTGCTGCGCTTCTGGATGACGGCCTGGTTGTTCTCGAAGAAGACGGCCTCCATGATGGAGATGCGGCCCGAGTCGATGCGGGCAAGCGGCACTTCCTTGCAGCCGCCGTTGGCCTCGGTGCCGGGCTCGTCCGGGCAGTTGTCCAGCCGGTCCACGACCTTGTCACCGTCGCGGTCGGGCTCCACATCCGGGCAGCCGTCCTGGTCCTTGTAGCCGTTCACGGTCTCCGGCTCGCGCGGGCAGGCGTCCTTCGAATCGACGATGCCGTCCCCGTCGGTGTCGGGGTCATCCGGGCAGCCGTCCTCGTCCTGGAAGCCGTTCTTGTTCTCCGCCTGGGTGGGGCACTTGTCCGCCAGGTTCAGGATGCCGTCCTTGTCGTCGTCGCCATCCGGGCAGCCCTGGAGCTCGGCGAGGCCGGGGGTGGTGGGGCAGCGGTCCTCGCGGTTCTTCACGCCGTCGCCATCCGCGTCCAGGTCGGGACACTCGGAGGCCACGTGGGGTTGTCCCGCGATACAGACGGGGCCGGCGGGCGCGGGGGGCGTGCCGAAGGAGACGCCCGCGAGCACGCGGAAGCGCGGCGTGCCCGGCGTCTGGCCAAAGCCCGGGCCGCCCATGAGGTACACCTCGGTGCCGTCGGCGGTGGGCACGCGCAGGCCCAGGAGGACTTCCAGGGAGCTGGGCGAGTCCTGCACGGGCAGCGTGCCGCGCACGAGCACTTCCTCGCGCAGGCCGAAGAGGCCCGCGGACAGGTTGACGCCGCCGTTCATCTCCACGCCCATCTCGTCGCGCACGGGGTTGGAGTCGGGGGACAGGGCATACGTCTTGGTGCGCACGAGCGCGCCCACGTCGGCGCCCACGCGGAAGGTGTTCGCCAGCCGCTTGCCCAATCCCAGACGCGGGGAGAAGGTGAAGCCCTCGTCGCGCGTCAGGGCGGACTTGCTGCCCAGGGGCAGCGCCGCGCCCAGGTGCAGGCCGAGGTCGATGGGGCCACCCCGGTCCTCGGAGAGGAAGCCGGCGCGGGCCTGGAGCCAGGGGGTGCCGAGCGCGCTGGTGGTCGGGGTGTTCACACCCACCGCGGTCGTCTCCGGGCCCCACTGGGACACGATGGGCACCTGGGCGCCCACCTCGAGCCAGTTCGTGAGGGCGTAGGCCGCGCTCACGTGCGCCGTCACGCGGTTGGAGATGATGACGCTCTGCTCTTCGTCGTTCTCCAGCAGGACGAGCGGCTTGTTCTCGTAGTGCGCGGTGAGTCCCACGCGGAACTGCCCGGCGGGGAGCAGGTCACCGGTGGACAGCACGAGGCTGTCGCGTGCGCCGGGGTTGAGCTGCAGGCGCTCCAGTTCGATGCCTGGAATGGTGCTGCTCTGGGCCTGGGCGCTGAAGGCGCAGAGGACGGCCAGTCCTCCGAACCCAAGGTGATGCCTTCGTGCGAACAAAGCGTTCCTCCACATCGACTCACGGGCGTAGGGACGTCCGCGACCCTTCGCGGGGCGAGGGGTGCGTTGGCGGATGCACGCTTGGGGCCAGCGCTGTCAAGAAGACAACGGGAAGGAATCACGCGGGGATGGCGGGAGCGCCGGGAGGGAGCACCGGGCGCTGACGCGTCAATCCATGGCGGCTGACACACGGAACACGGCGGCTGACGCGTCAGGAGCGCGCCGTGTTCCGGCGGGGTGCGTCACAGGTCGAAGTGGCCGGCGGCTTCGGGCTGGTAGGGGACGGCGACGATGCGCAGGCGGCGGGTGCGGCCATTGGGGAGCGGCCATTCCACGGTCTGGCCCACGGACAGACCGATGAGCGCACTGCCCACGGGGGCGAGGATGGAGATGCGGCCCGCGTCGCTGTTGGCGTCCTTGGGATAGACGAGGGTGACCTCGCGCTTGCCGCCGCCCTCTTCGTCCTCGAAGACGACGGTGCTGTTCATGGTGACGACGTTCGCGGGGATGGCGGTGGAGGACGTGACAACGGCGCGGGCGAGCTCGGACTCCAGTTGCTCCACGAGCTCCGCGTTGCGCGCGTTGCCGTACTGTTCGACGACGCGCTCCAGGCGCTGGAGGTCGGTGTCGGTGACGATGAGGGGATGGTTGTGGACCATGGTGGTGCCTCCTGGCGGTGAGAAGGAATGACGGCCCCACGCATTCCCGGGAAAAGGGAGCGCATGGAGGCGCCGTCGGGTGAAGGGGTGGAGAGGACGCCGACCGTCGCGAACTACACGGGACGGGAGGCGTGGGAGACAAGCCAGGCGGTGGCTCGGCCATGCGCGGGCAGCGTCCGGCGCACGGAGATCCGGCGCGGAGCACGCTGCTGGCAGGCTGTGAGCGAAACCGTCATCTGGACAGGGACCCGGGGCTGCGAACGCGAAATGGAACCCTGAATGTAGCCGTGCCAGCCCTGATTGCAACCGACGCCCCGAGAAGAGGCGACCGAGCGGACAGGCGCCGTGGTGCCCGGGGGGGTGCGGATCAGCGCAGCGGTGACACGTCCTTGAACCTCACCCCCGTGGCGCCCAGTTGCTCCAGGGCGAGCTTGATGTCCTCGGAGATGATGAGGGACACCTCCCAATGCAAGGGCCGGAACACCTTGGGACTTCCGATCCGGAGGGCGTCCAGACGCATGCCCCACACGGAGAAGTAGGTGCCGACCTTCTCCGGGAGCCCGTTCTTGGGCTTCCAGTAGAGCACTTCTTCTGAAGCTTCGTCGTCGATGCAGTTCACTCGGCGGACGGCATTCATGATGAGGAACTCATCCGCCTGGCCCTCGATGTCCACGGGGAAGAACTGCACGTCCGCTGGGGCCAGCCGCGCGAAGACGGAGGCCACCCGGGCATGGACGACGGGAATGCTGAAGGGCGCGTGGGAGTAGTCGAGCACTGTGCCCGGGATCTCAACGGGGATGCGCACACGCTCCGGCCAGGAACTCGGCTTGCCCATCCGGAACTGCCAGGGGTTCATGAGTTCGGTTCCCTGAGCATCCTGCGGGTGCCCCAGCTCCCAGCGTCCTTCCAGGTACACATCGTCAGAAAGGTCGAAGTACTGCTGCGACATGGATTGAACTCCGGGACTCACTCCGTACGGGTTACCAGCTTGTTGAGAAAGCTTCCCTTCTGCACGAGTTGATCCGCCAGCGTGCGAAGTGCCCGCGTCAGCGATTCTCGACATTGCACGATGGTCTCGCAGTTCGCTGTCGCCTGCTCAAGCGCACCATGGACCCTCTCGTGGTACTGGCGAGGATGGGGGCCCTTGTGACCAGGAACATCGACCTGATTCGCAGGGTCGCTCAGCGACATATCCGCTTTCTTGAAGATCTTCTGATAGCGCGGCGTCCACGGCCCACCGTTCGCGGTGGAGGTGCTGAACTTATCGGACGCGATGTGGTGCTTCTGCCCCGCCGCATCCACCACCGGCCCACGGACCGTCATCGCCACCGCGCCCGGAGCCAGCGCGATGGAGATGACACCCGACGTCGATACGGCGACCGACTCCACCTGCGCGACCGCCCCCAGCCGGAAGCCCCCCTGCGCCGCGCCCACCAGTGAAGCCTGCGCCGAACCGGGCAGCGTGGGAATCTTCGCGGCCATCGTCTCCGCCGTGCTGCCCAGCGCCGCCGTGGCCAGCATCACGAAGGCCCGTGCGGCGTTCACCCCCATCACCTCGCCGTACCGCTCCCCCGCGTCCCGTAGTTCCTCGAAGGTCGTGGCCTCGCGCGCCGCATCCGCGAGCACCAGCCATCCCCGGATGAGGCTCACCACGGTGTCGATGCCGGCATACGCGATGAGCACCGCGGTCAGGGTCGCAGCGATGCCCTTGGACACCGCCGGCTCGGGAATCAGCCACAGCCCCAGGTACAGGGTCGCTGTCGTTGTGATCGTGGCGATCACCGCCTCCCGGCTGACCATGCCCCGCAGCGCTTCGCCCGTTTCGTCCCACACCGAATCCAGCGCGATGGAGAAGGCCAGCGTGCGTCGGCCGACCTCGTCCAGCGTGGGGCCTTCCTGCAGGAGGTGGAGGCAGTCTCCGGACAGGGCCTTGCGCTGACACCACCGTCCGTAGGCCGCCGCGAGTCCACCCTCTGGCTCCGCATGAAGCCGGAGCTGCCGCCTCTCCGGCTCCATCACGGAGACAAGACCCAAGCGCCCTCGAACGTGGGAGTACGCACGCGGCGGCAAGGAGGCCGCCAACAACCGATAGGCTGTCTCCCTCGGTGGCGCGGAAACGGATGCGTCGCGCGCCAGCGCTCTCACCGCCGCCGCGAATGCCTCTTCCTCCAGCTTCGCGGGACGGACCTCCATGTCGGGTGCATGGGTGATGGGCGCCCCCTGGCCTGTCTCCAGCCTCACGCTCCGTGACGTCGCGCATCCCGTCCCACCAAGCAGCGCCAGCAGGACAAGGGCAACGTGCGTCAGGCGTACCGTGACAACGGAT
Organism: Corallococcus sp. CA047B; assembly: GCF_003612065.1. Taxonomy (NCBI): domain Bacteria; kingdom Pseudomonadati; phylum Myxococcota; class Myxococcia; order Myxococcales; family Myxococcaceae; genus Corallococcus; species Corallococcus sp. CA047B. Next base: position 7,420 of record NZ_RAWD01000165.1, on the reverse strand, counting down.
CCGCGAGGCTTGAGAGGTTTACCCGGCGCGCGGGGATGTGGCATGGGTGAAGGGCTCCTCCAAGAGGCACGGCCTTCCAAATCCTAGCGACCCATCCACCGCTCACGACGCCGCCATGCAACGACGCCCTGAATTCGACAGCCTGCGCGGAGTGCTCCTCGTCCTGATGACGTTGACGCACCTGCCCACCCGGTTGAACGTCCTCAGCAACCAGCCGTTCGGCTTCGTCTCCGCCGCCGAGGGCTTCGTCTTCCTCTCCGCGTTCCTCGTCGGCGTGGTGCATGCGAAGAGGCTGGGCACGTCCAGCCCCATCGCCATGGTGAAGAGCCTCTGGAGCCGCGCCCTCAAGGTGTACGGCTACCACGTCGCCCTGCTCTGCTTCGCGTTCACCATCATCGCGGCGCTCGGCGTCGCAGCTCGCAGGCCCGCCATCCACAACCTGCTCGGGTTCTTCCACCAGGATCCGTTCACCGCCCTGTGGAGCAGCCTCTTCCTCCTCTACTGTCCCCCGCTGCTCGACATCCTTCCGCTCTACGTCGTGCTGCTCCTCCTCACGCCCGCGGTGATGCTCGGCGCGCGCAAGGAGGGCTGGTCCCGCGTGCTGGGATTGAGCGCCCTCATCTGGGTCTGGGCCCAGGTAGGCCTCAAGCGCGCCCTGTATGACCTGCTCGTCGCCATTCCCGTGCTGCCGTGGCCGCCCTTGAGCATCGACCTGTCGGGCGCGTTCGACCTGTTCGCGTGGCAGTTCCTCTGGGTGCTCGGCGTGTGGCTGGGCGTCAGCCGCGCCACCGTGCCGGAACACCGCGAGCCCGTGTCCCGCCGGCTCCTCACCGGTGCGCTCGTCGTCAGCATCGGGTTCCTGCTCGTGCGCCACCAGGTCGGCATCTTCAACTTCGAACTGGGCGCCGCCGCGGTGCTGTTCGACAAGTGGTCGCTCGCGCCACTGCGGCTCGTGAACTTCCTCGCCGTGGCCCTGCTCGCAAGCTGGCTCGCGCCGCGTGTGTTCCGCTGGCTGCGCCCCCGCGTACTGGAAGCACTGGGCCAGGCATCGCTGCCCGTGTTCGCCGTCCACGTCGTGCTGTGCCTGCTCAGCCTGTCCCTGCTCGACGAGAACGAAGACCCGCTGGACTACTGGGACGAGCTCGCCGTGCTCGTGGCGACCTTCTGCTCCATGTACTTCGTGGCGCTGCGCCAGCGCCTCGCGGGCCGGGGCGTGGGCCCGCCCTCCACGTCGTAGCCGCCACGCACCGGCGCGGTGCTTCACATCACCCGCGAACTGCCGCCAGCGCGGACTCGGTCTCCTCCATCAGGGTCCGCACCAGGTCCGCCGCCGGTCCCGCCCGCGACAACCCCACGCCCTGCCCCGCCCACAGCGTCATGAAGCGCGTGTCCCCGCGCTGCGCGGCCGCGACCTTCAGTGCTCGCGTGGCCCCGTGAAGCTGGGGATACGGCAGGTACGCTCCCGCCTCCTCCAACGTGGTGACGAGCTCATTGGGAATTGCTCGCGCGGGCCTGCCGGTGAGCGCCCGGGTGATGCGTGACGATTCATCCTTCGCCTCGCGCAACACCTCGCGGTGGGCCGGCACCGTGCCGGACTCCTGGGAGCGCAGGAACGCCGTGCCCAGTTGCACGCCCGCCGCGCCCAGCATCCGCGCCGCCGCGATACCGCGCCCGTCCATGATGCCGCCGCTGGCGATGACCGGCAGCCGCACCGCATCCACCACCTGGGGCACCAACGCCAGCGTCCCCACCAGCCCCGCCTCGAACGGGCCTCCGAAGGAGCCCCGGTGCCCACCGGCCTCGGAGCCCTGCGCGACAATCGCATCCACGCCCGCGGCCTCCAGCGCCAGCGCCTCACGCACGTTCGTCGCCGTGCCCACGATGAGGATGCCGCGCGCCCGCATCGCCTCCAGCACCGACGCGGGCGGAATGCCGAACGTGAAGCTGAACACGTTGGGCGCCGCTTCGAGCACCGCCTCCACCTGCTTCGAAAAGTCCGGCAGCGGAGCCTCCGCCACCTCGGGCGCGGGCAGCCCCAGCTCCGCATGGAAGCGCGCCAGCAACCCCAGCACCGCTCCAGGGTCCCCCGGCTCGACGGGAGCGCGGGGCGCGAACAGGTTGATGCCATACGGGCGCGACGTCCGGGCACGCACCGCCTTCGCCTGCTCGCGGATGGCATCCGGCGGTGCGTCTGCCGTTCCCAGGGACCCCAGCCCTCCCGCCTCCGTCACCGCGACGGCCAGGTCCGGGGGCGACAGCCCACCCGCCATGGGCGCCTGGATGAAGGGATACCGCGTACCAAGTCGCTCCGCGAACTTGCGCCAGGCCAGGGGGTCCATCATGGGGTCACCTCGCGCGCGGACAGGCTGCGCGCAGCCAGCATTAACGCTCCCGGTCCGTCACGCGCACCCCGCCCCCAAGGACGTCGAGTAGCGCACGCACAGGGCATCCATTATCAACAGTCGTAGTCCGGCGCGGGTGCCCCCGCGTCCAGCACCACCGGCGCCGGCCCCCCTGCCTTCGCCAACGCCTCACCGCAATCCAGCGCCGCGTCCTTCGCCAGATGCCGGTAGAGCACGCAGGACGCGCGCTCCACGACGAAGGCCTGCTTCGGCCAGTCCGGCCCACGCGAGGCGAGGATGGCCACCGCGTACCGTCCACCGTCCGGCAGCGTCACCAACCCGATTTCATTGAGCACGTTGTAGCGCGCGTCATCCGAACAGCATCCCGGCGGCAACCACCCGCCCTTGTGTTGGAGCGATGCACGGGCACGCGCAGGCAGCCGCGTGCCCAGCCAACCGCCACACCCCTGCCGGGGCGTCAATTCCATCCACTTCAGCAGCCGGGCGGTGGGCCCCGGCTTCAACAGCGCCTTCGTGTCCAACCGCGCGAGGAAGGACACCGCGTCGTCCGCGCAGAAGTAGTTGTCGTTCTGCATCACCTTCGGGGAGTTCGTCGCCCAGCGCTGCCCGCCGTAGTTCCACTTCGTCAGCGCGGTGTTCTTCATCCCCAGCCCCTGGAGATAGACATTGATGGCATCCGGCCCGCCCACCAGGTCGATGAGCTCTCCGGACGCCTCGTTGTCGGAGGTGCGGAACACCTTCTCCGCGAGCGGCGCCACCTGCTTCAGGTCCCGCTGCTTCAGCGCCGCCGCCACCCAGAACACCTTCGCGGAGCTGGCGGAGATGTGCGGCGTCGCTCCGGAGAAGCTCGCGGATTCTCCCGTGCGCAGGTCCGTCACCGCCAGCGCCAGGTCCGTCCCGGGCGACAGCCGCGCCGCTTCACGCGCCAGCGAATCCACCACCGACCGCAAGGACTCCGGAGGCACCCCAGCATCGGGAGGCGCCGCCGAAGCGGTCATCGCAAGCAGCCACGCTCCCAGCAGCACCCTCCGCATCCGCGACCCCTCTTTCAGCCCCGCTCAGTGGCTCAACCGGTACACCTGCTCCAACACCAGCGCCGTCACCAATCCACAGTACGTCCCCAGCACATACCCCAGCACCGCGAGCAGCACGCCCACCGGCGCCAGCGCGGGATGGAACGCCGCCGCCACCACGGACGCGGAGGCCGTGCCGCCCACGTTCGCCTGCGAACCCACCGCCGCGAAGAACACCGGCGCCTTGAGCCACCGCCGCGCGCCCATCGTCACCGCCGCGTGAATGGCCATCCACACCGCCCCCACCGCCACCAGCGCGGGCGCGTCCCACAACCTCCGGAACTCCGCCTGCGCGCCAATCGTCGCCACCAGCAGGTACAGGAACAGCGACCCCATGCGGCTCGCCCCCGCGCCCTCCAGCCTGCGCACCGGCGTGAACGACAACACCACGCCCACCGTCGTCACCAGCAACACCACCCACGTGAAGCCCGTCACCACGCTGCCCAGGTCCGGCAGCACCTTCGCCACCGCCGTGCACGCCACCGTCACCCCGAACGCCACCGCCAGCATCGACAGCAAATCCGACAGGCTCGCGGGCCGCGCGGACGCCGCTTGAAGCAGGGCGGACTCCTCGCGCACCCGGTCCAGCGCCGCCCGGTCCGCGCCAATGCGCGCGTCCATCGCCTTCTCGCGCCCGGCGAAGGACAGCAGCACCGCCGTCCACACGTTGGACACCCCCACGTCCACCACCACCAGCATGCTCAACGTGCTGTCCAGCGCGCCCACGCTCTGGCCAATGGCCACGAAGTTCGCGCTGCCTCCAATCCACGAACCACTGAGCGCCGCGAGCCCCTTCCACGCCTGGTCCCCCAGCTCCGCGGGCACCAGCCAGCCCAGCGCGAGGTACGCGATGGGCCCTCCCACCATGATGCCCAGCGTGCCCGCCAGGAACACGCCCACCGCGTTCTTCCCCAGCCTCGCGATGGCGGGCAGGTCCACGGACAGCACCAGCAACACCAGACTCGCCGGCAGCAGGTACACCCGCGTGAAGCGATACAACTCCGACTGCGTGGGGATGACGCCCGTGTTCGACAGCAGCGTGGGCACGAAGTACGCGAACACCAGCAGCGGCACGACGTTGAAGAACCGCTCCACCGTGGGGTGGCGCTGCAACACATACAACCCGGCCAGCACCGCGAGCAGCACGGCGAGCACCGCCATCGGGTCCTGGATGAGCGGCGGCGTCACGTTGCCGCCCGAGGCTCCACGCCCAGGCCCGGTCCATCGCCCAGCTGGATGCGCCCCCCCACCACCGGATGCGCGCGGTACGGGTCTGACGCGAGCAGCAGGTTGCCGTCCAGGTCCACCCAGTCGACCAGCGGCGCCAGGTGCGCACCCGCCGCGATGCCCAGCCCCGTCTCCACCATGCAGCCCAGCATCACCTTCAGGCCGCACGCGCGCGCCGTCTCGATGATGCGCAGCGCTTCGCGGATGCCACCGCTCTTCTGCAACTTCACGTTGATGCCGTGGAAGCCCGCCGCCAGCGACGGCACGTCCGACGCCTTCGTCAGCGACTCATCCGCCACCAGCGGCAGCGGCGAGCGCGCCTTCAACCACTTCGCCCCATCCACATCCGCCGCCGGCAACGGCTGCTCCACCAGCTCCACGCCCTGCGTGGCGAGCCACTGGATGTGCGCCAGCGCCTCGTCCGGCTTCCAGCCCTCGTTCGCGTCCACGCGGATGGTCTGCGACGTCAACGCGCGCACCGTGCCGAACACCTCCCGGTCCTTCCCGGAGCCCAGCTTCACCTTGAGCACCGGGAAGTCCGCCGCCTCGCGCACCTTCACCGCCAGCACCTCCGGCACGTCGATGCCAATGGACATGGACGTCACCGGCTGACGCGCGGGGTCCACGCCCAGCATCCGGTACAGCGGCACGCCCATCACCTTGCCCGCCAGGTCATGCAGCGCCAGGTCCACCGCTGCCTTCGCCGCGGGGTTGTCTGGCAGCGCCGCGTCCAGCGCCTCCGACACGTCGCGGAAGCAGCGCAGGTCCCTCCCCTCCAGCACCGGGGCCAGCTTCTGGAGCGCCGCCTCCACCGACTCCCAGGACTCGCCGTAGCGCACGTTGGGCGCGGCCTCGCCGTACCCCACGTGTCCGCCCGAGCGCACCTCCACGAACACGTTGCGCTTCACCGTGCTCGTGCCCCGGGCAATGGTCCAGGCGTGGCGCAGCGGCAGTTCCACGGTGCGAAAGCTCAGGGGCGACGACATGGGCAGGGCTTCCTCCAGGGCCCCTCCCTTAACACGGCACTCCCGGCAAACGCCGCATCCGTTGCCTTCCGGGGCCCAAGGCGCGAGCCTCCCTCGCCATGCGTTTCCTCGTCCTGTCCGTCCTCCTCGCGTCCGGCGCGAGCCATGCCGCACCGCCCCGTCCCGCGCCGAAGGATGAGCTGCGGACCCTGCTCGCGGAGCTCATCGCCGCGGACACGTCCAACCCGCCCGGCAACGAGACGGCCGCGGCCCGGGTGGCGGCGCGCTGGTTGAGCGAGGCGGGCATCGACTCGGAGCTCATCGAGCCCTCGCCCGGACGCGGCAACCTCCTGGTGCGCCTGAAGGGCTCCGGGAAGGGGAAGCCCATCCTCGTGCTCGCGCACCTGGACACGGTGCCCGCGGTGCGCTCGGAGTGGGTCACCGACCCGTGGAAGCTCACCGAGAAGGACGGCCTGCTCTACGGCCGGGGCGTGCAGGACAACAAGGGCATGGCGGCGGCGAGCATCCTCGCGCTGCGCCGGCTGAAGCAGGACGGCGGCCCGCGCTCGCGCGACATCCTCCTGTACCTGGGCGCGGATGAAGAGGTGGGCTCGGGGCAGGGCCTGGACTGGATGATGGAGCACCGCCCGGAGCTGAAGGAGGCGGAGCTCGCGCTCAACGAAGGAGGCCTCACGGAGCTGTCCCCGGACCGCAAGCAGGTGCGCTTCGTCGCGCTCCAGGCCGCCGAACGCGTCTCGCGCAACGTGACGCTCAAGGCCACCGGTCCTGGAGGCCACTCTTCCGCGCCGCCCGTGGACGCGGGGCCGCTGGTGCGCGTGGCCGCGGCGGTGGCCCGCGTAGGGGCCCTCACCTTCCCCGCCCACCTGACGCCCGCCGCGAGGCTCCACATCCAGGGCCGCGCGCCCATCACCCCGGGGGAGCTGGGGGACGCGCTGCGCCGCATCGCCGCCGCACCGGACGCGCCGCCCGAGGACGCGGTGTCCACCGTGGCGAGGCTGGAGCCCGCGCTGGGCGCCGTGCTGCGCACCACCTGCGTGCCCACCGTCTTCCACGCGGGCACGCGCTCCAACGTCATTCCCGCCACCGCCGAGGCCACCGTCAACTGCCGCCTGTTGCCGGATGCGGACGCGAAGGCCGTGCGCGAGCGCATCGTCGCCGCCGTGAATGACAAGGACGTCCAGGTGGAGATGGACGTGTCGCCGCCGGACTCGCCCATGTCGCCCGTGGGTGACAACGCGATGTTCCGCGCGGTGCAGGCCGCCGCCGCGAAGGTGTGGCCCAAGGCGCCGGTCATCCCGCGCCAGTCCACCGGCACCACCGAGTCCGCCACGCTGCGCAGGGCCGGCATCCACGCCTATGGCATCGACCTCTTCGCCCTCACCCCGGATGACGCACGCACCGCGCACGCCCCCAACGAGCGCGTGCCCGTGGCCTCGCTCCAACCCGGCGCGGAGTTCGTCTACCTCACCCTCAAACACCTGACGCGCTGACGCGTCCTCGGGACCTGGACGGTGCGCGCGCCGGCGCGCTATGGCTTCTCTCCAAGGAGAGGCCATGTCCGAAGCATCGCCCCAGGAAATCACCGCGCAGGTGCGCCAGAAGATTGTCGAGCTGGCCGTGCAGGGCGGCTACTTCGACACCGTCCAGCGCGCGGGTCCGGAGCTGGACCGCCTGAAGCAATACCTGCGGATGCTGACCGGCCAGGTGCCCCTGCCACCCGCGACGCCTGGACAGTCCCCCACCATCTTCCCCCCGCTCCCCGGCCTGGAGG
>NZ_RAWD01000164.1:0-20886 GCF_003612065.1 Corallococcus sp. CA047B | reverse complement strand
GCCTCCAGCCGCGCGTGCAGCACCACCCCCGCCTCCAGCCGCTCGGCGGCCAGACGCCAGCGCGTCTCCGCGACCTGCGTGCCGCCGTCGCGAGAGAGCGTCGCGGTGGCCACCAGCTCGCCCCACAGCAGCGCGCCCACCTGGACGTAGCGGAGCACCCACCGCAGCACCGGCTGCGCCTGCGCGAGCAGCACGAACACCGGCAGCGTCTGGCCGTCCACCGCGCCCGGGTCCACCTGGAGGCCCAGCGACAGCGAGAGTCCCTCCGGCGCCGGGTTGTCCGCATGGAAGGGGTCGGGCACCACGGGCGTGGGGTGGACGCTCACGGTCGCGGTGCCGGTGCCGGACAGGCGCAGGCCGCCGGAGGATGGCAGCCAGGACGCGCCCGGGGTCAGGTCCACGCGGCCCCCGCGAGCGCGCTCCTGGCCCTGATCGCTGGCCTCCAGGTGCGTCAGCGACGTGAGCAAAGTGGGTTCACCGCGCGGCAGCAGGCGCACCTTCGTGGCGCCCTCCAGCACGTCCTCGCCCAGCAGCGACGGGCGGAGGATCATCTGCCCGCGCGTGGGGATGGAGAGCGCGACGGTGTCCATGATGGACGCCAGGTCCACCTGAGAGCCCGCCCACAGGTCCACCTGCACGTCGACGGTCATGGCCCGGGGCGCCCGCAGCCGGCTCAGGTACGTCCGCCCTTCCTGCGAGCGCTCCGGGGGCTCCAGCCCCAGTGCGTCCGCGATGCTGTCGGCCACGGGCAGCACCTCCACGCTGGAGCGGAAGTCGAGCGACGGGATGCCGGGGTCCGCGCTGATGGCGATCCGCCCACCCTCCGCGTCCCACCGGCAGGTGACGGCGGCGAGCGCGGCGAGCAACAGGGGGTCGGTGAGCGGCGCCCCGGAGGGCTCCTGGAACTGGCCTCCGGCGAGCGCGTCCGCGAGCTTCGTGTTCAGCGCCGCGACCAGCGCGGGGCCCGTCGCGGCGGCGCCGAACGAACCGCCCGGAAGGCCCGTCAGCGTGACGGTGGCGCTGCCATCCAGACGCAGCTTGAGCGCCCCTCCCCCGGGCACGCTGTCCGCAGGGCCGCGCGGTCGTCCAATCAGGTGGCCCGGGATGCGGACGGTGGAGGTGGCGGTGCGGCCGTTCTCGCGCTCGGGTTCGGGATGCAGGCCCAGCGGACCGACGACGGAGAAGAACGGCACGCGCGAGGGCCGGTAGCCTTCATCCACATAGCCATGCGCGGCGAAGACGCGCACGTCACCGCTGCGCAAGGCCATCCGGCCCTGCCACAGCAGGCCCGTGAGGATCTCACGAATCACTCGGCGTCACCGGCCCACGACGGGCAAACCCATCGCGATTCGAGCTGCTGCGTCACGGCACCCCCCCGGACCCGCGGAACCTGATTGTCTTCACCACGGCTTGAGACTTCGCGCGGCGACAATGGAGCAGAAGCTTCGCGGCCGTCAACACCACCAGTGCGTCAGTTGTTGCCTTGCAGTGTGACAAATCCAACGATTGATCAGCCCTGGAAGACAGGTAGACAGCGCATCAATCACAAGCGTCCCGGGAGCCTGCGGGCGGACATGCGCCGCCTCGCATCCGTCCGCGCCACTCATCAGGCACGCGTGCGCACGCCATCCTCCCGCGTGGGGGAGTGCCCGATGCAATTCACTGACTTCGTGGCCCTGGCCGCGCGCCTGTTCGAGGCCGCGGGGGTGGGAGTGATGGTGGTGGGGTCGGTGGCGGCCGTGGGGCTGGTCGCCGTCCGCTACCGGGGGACGCGGCGCCGGGATGGCATCCGGGTGCTGCGCCACCACCTGGGCAGCGCCATCCTGTTGGGATTGGAACTGCTCGTGGCGGCGGACATCATCCGCACGGTCGCCGAGTCCCCCACGCTGCAACAGGTCCTCATCCTGGGCCTCATCGTCCTCATCCGGACCTTCCTCAGCTTCACGCTGGAGGTGGAGATCGAAGGACGCTGGCCCTGGCAGCAGGGGCGGCAGGACGGAGAGTGTCCCGACGCGGATGAAGCCCAGGGAGGCGGGCGCGAGCCCCCACCTCCTTGAGCTGTCATTGAGAAGTCATTCGCGCCGGTCGTCTGGCTTCAGTGGCGGGCAGGCGCGGTGCGGGTCCGCGCCACCCATTCACGCCAGGGACCCACGTCCTCGCCCAGGTCGCGGCCCGCGAGGACGGTCAGCACCTTGCGCGCGGGTTCCCGATCGATGGCCTGCTGCATGCCGGCCATCTCCACCAACGCCTCCCCCGCCTGGTTGAGGATGGCCTCGCGCCGTGCTGCGCCTTCCGTCTCCACAAGGCGCACCAGCGCCCAGGCCGCCTTGTTGCGGTCGCTGGACAGCGGGAACCACAGCGCCTCCAGCACGGGCTCCAGCGGGATGAGGACCTTTTGCTGTCCCTGCTGCACGGCGCCCAGCAGTCGCAGGACTTCGTTGCGGACGCCCTCGTAGGGGTCGTTCACGGAAGGCAGGAGGTGGCGCACCAGCTCCTCGCGCGAGCGCACGTAGGACAGGAGGATGGCGGCGGTCATCCGCTTCCCATCGTCCCGGTCCTCGCGCAGCACGCGCACCAGCGCGTCGGTGTTCCGGGGCACCCCGGTGAGGAACTTCGCTTCGAGCGGCGCAAGCTCGGAGTGGTTGAAGCCGCCGTAACAGGTCAGGGCCAGACACCCTCCCACGGAGGTCTCCCGCACCGCATGCTCGCGTCGCAGCTTCCAGTAGGTCTGCTGGTAGGCCCCCCACGCGGCGATGAGCCCTTCGGGATCCTCCACCGTGCCCGTGGGCGCCGGGGCGAAGCGCATCCGCCATTCGTCGCCCGGCTCCACCAGGTCCACCGTGACGCGGAAGGTGTGCGTCGGAGGATAGGTGACCATGGAATAGCGGCAGAACGGCAGCGGGTGCGCCGCCAGGAGGCGGGGCTTGCTCTCCAGCAGGTACGGCGTGAACTCGCCTGCCTCCAGGTTGAAGCGCGCACCGGGCGCGGGCATGGCGATGAGCCGGAGCAATTCCTCCCGGGGAAGCTTGCGGATGCCGAACACCTCCACACCTTCGAAGAGGTACAGGGACGCGGCGGTCGCGGGCGCGCTGGGGGCGGCAGCGGCGTCACGAGCGGCAGGCGCGGGCGGGGCCGTGGCCTCACCGCGGGACTGGACGGGCGTGACGCAGGCGGAGCACAGCAGCAGGCCTGCGGGCAGGAGCTTGCGAAGGTCGGGCATGGTGTCCGGACTGTAGTGTCGGCGACGAAGGGCAGGAAGGCGGACGTCGCGGCAGGGACCGGCCAATCAGCGGCTGCGCTCCCAGGCGGCCGGCGGATGCCAGGAACCACCTGGGATGCACACCCTCCAGGTCAGGCCACTTCAGCGGTGGGAGGCGGAGTCACGGGGCTTCGCCTCCCCGCTTGCCAGGAAGGGGCCGTGGCCCCAGGAGGCGCGCGTGGAAAGTCCCAGCGCAAGCTTCGACGGTGCGGCCAGCGAGGGCATGACCGAGGCGCAGTCCCGACTGCTCCTCGAGACCCTGGTGGCCTGCACGCCCGTGGGCCTCGCCGTGTTGGACCTGGAGCAGCGCTTCGTCAAGGTCAACGACGCCCTGGCGGAGATGAACGGGATTCCACGCGCCGCCCACCTGGGCCGCAAGGTGCAGGAGCTGCTCCCGGAGCTGTGGGCCACGCTGCGTCCCCAGTACCAGCACATCCTGGACGGAGGGGAGGCGAAGACATTCGAGATGAGCGGCGTGACGCCCAAGGCCGCGGGGGTGGAGCGCCACTTCCTCACCAGCTACTACCCCATGCGGACCGCCTCGCACGTGCTGCTGGGCATCGGCATCATCGTCGTGGAGGTCACCGAACAGCGCCGCGCCCATGAAGCGCTTCAGGCCAGCGAGCAGCGCTACCGCTCGCTGGTGGAGGCCATGGCGCAGCCGGTGTGGACCACCAACAAGCGGGGGGAGGTGGTGGAGCCCGCGCCGCGCTGGATGGCCTTCACCGGCCAGACGCACGCGGAGCACCTGGGCCTGGGCTGGCTTTCCGCCATCCACCCGGAGGACCGCAAGCGCGTGGTGCGGGGGTGGGTGGAATCGCTGCGCACGCGCGCATCCTACCGGGGGGAGTTCCGCCTGAAGTTCCATGCGGGCGGCTACCGGGACGTCGTGGGCCGCGCCGTGCCCGTCTTCGACGGGAAGGGGGACATCCGCGAATGGGTGTCCACGGCGGAGGACGTCACCGAGCGCAAGCAGGCGGAGGCGCTGCTGGAGACCGAGCGGGCGCGGCTGCACGCCGTATTGATGAATGCCCCGGCGTCCATCGCCATCCTGTCGGGCCGGGAGCAGACCTTCACCCTGGTGAACCCCTTCTACCGTCGCCTGTCGCACGGGGAGGACCTGACGGGAATCTCCCTGCGGTCCCTGCCCCCCACCGGGGACGACTACTCGGAGTTCCTGGCGCGGGCCTTCGACACCGGCGAGGCCCAGGCGCAGAAGGAGAAGCCCATCGTCGCCGACTTCAACGGCACGGGGGATACGACGCGCCGCTTCGACATCGTCTACCAGCCCCTGCGCGACGTGAACGGACAGGTGGACTCCGTGCTGTCGTTCGCCATCGACGTGACGGACCGCGTGGAGGCCCGGGAGAAGCTGGAGGAGTGGGCCGCGTCGCTCAGGAACCAGCAGCAGTGGCTGGAGGCGGTGCTGGACCGGACGCCCGTGGCGCTCATCCTCATGGAGCCCCACACCGGCCGGGCCATCTTCGCGAACCAGGCGGCCCGGCGGATGGCCGGCGGCGACTTTCCCGAGGGCCTGCGGGTGGAGCGCTACGCGGGCACGTATCTCTTCACGGACGAGACGGGCCGGGAGCTGCGCAGCGACGAGGTCCCGGGCGTGCGGGCGGCCCGAGGCGAGCCGGTGCACGGGGCGTCCGTCGTCTGGCACACGCCCACCGGGCGCTACTCCCTGCTCGTGGAAGCCGCGCCCCTGTCCGCCCAGCACGGCCATCCCGCGGCGGTGCTCCTGGCCCACCAGGACGTGAGCGAGCTGCGCAAGACGCAGGCCCAGCTCCAGCACGCCGTGTCCCTGCGGGACGAATTCCTGACGGTGGCGTCCCACGAGCTGAAGACGCCGCTGACGCCCCTGCAGCTCAAGCTCCAGTCCCTGGTGCGCGACGCCCAGACAGCCGACACCCTGGAGGCCCTGCGCGGGCGCGTGATGCGCACCGCGGAGAGTGTCTCCGGGCAGATCCGCAAGATGACCACGCTCATCAACGACCTGCTGGAGGTGACGCAGCTGACGGGCCCGGCCGCGCCGCTGTCCCTGGAGCCGGTGGACCTGGCCTCCGTGGTCCAGGAGGTGGTGGAGCGCTTCAGCGCCCAGGCGACCAGGACAGACAGTGAGCTGGTCATCCAGGCGGCCTCCGGCGTGGTGGGCCAGTGGGACCGTCACCGGCTGGAGCAGGTGGTGACCAGCCTGCTCTCCAATGCCTTGAAGTACGGCCCGGGGAGGCCGGTGACCCTCACGGTGGAGCGCCTGCGGGGCATGGCGAGGCTGAGCGTGAAGGATGAAGGCATTGGCATCTCACCGGGAAGCCTCCAGGCCATCTTCGAGAAATTCACCCGCGCTGTCTCAACACGCCACTACGGAGGTCTGGGATTGGGCCTCTTCATCACCAGACAAATCATCGAAGCGCACCAGGGCACGCTGCGCGCGGAAAGCCAGCCTGGACAGGGCGCGACCTTCATCGTGGAGCTGCCCGTGGAGGGCCCGAACACCAGGACCCGCTGAGTCTCCCCACCTCGCGCATCCGGGCCATCACGACCCATTCCCTGCTCATCCGACCCAGGGGCCCGCTATGTTTCACATCGATGTCTGGGTATGATGCCGCCCCATGGAGCGCGGCCCGCCGGAAGCGGCCGGTGCGCGGTCATGCCCCTATGCCCAGACCCTTCACGATGCATGGCGCGGTGGCCGCGCTCCTCTTGAGCGCGCTGCCCGCCGGGGCCCAGTCCTCGTTGCCCGGCTTCGAGCTGGAGCACCTGGAAGTCAACGCCGGCCGGGGCACGGCGGTGATGCGCAACGGCGAGCTGCTGGTGCCCGGCGGCTGGAGCGCGGGGCTCGTGGGCCAGTACCAGCAACTGCCGCTGGTGCTGCTCAATGGCGAGCGACGCCTGGAGGCCGTGCGCAACCGCGCGTCGTCCGTGCTGGCGGGCAGCTACGGCGTGCTGCCCTGGCTGGAGGTGGGCGCGCAGGTGCCCATCGTGCTCTGGCAGCAGGGGGAGGATCCGGCGCCCCTGGGCCTGACGCCGCTGGCCACCCAGGGCCTGGGGACGCCGGAGGTGCAGGCGCGCCTGGGCCTGCTGTCGCGGCGCGACGATCACCCGGTGGACCTCTCCATGGACCTGGGCCTGGGCCTGCCCATTGGAAGCGCGGCGGTGCTGGGAAGGGACCGGGGCCTGCGGGTCCGGGCCCTGGCCGCCATGGGCACGCAGGTGAAGTTCCTCAAGCCCGCGCTGGAGCTCGGCGTGCTGCTGCGCTCACGCAACCCGCTGTCCACACCGGCCGCGTCCGGGCAGGCGCTGGAGCTGCGCCTGGGGGCTGGCGTCACGACGGCGGGCCAGGGGCTGCGGGGAGAGTTGGCGGTGAAGGCCGCCTTCGCGGCGGACATGCCCCAGCCCGCGGTGGAGGTGCTGGGCGGAGGCCGCGTTCCGCTCGTGGAAGGGCTGGAGCTGTACGCGCTGGCGGGGCCCGGCCTGGGGCGCACTCCGGGCACGCCCATCGCCCGGGTGCTGCTGGGCGTGTCGTTCCGCCAGGAGCCCCCACCCCGCATGGAGCTGCTCCCGGAGCCCGTGCCCCAACTGCGGCTGGAGGAGTTCCAGACGCGGCCGGGGCCGTCCGCCCCGGACACGAGCGTGGAGCCCGTGCCCACGCGCGAGCTGCTTCCACCCGAACCCGCCTCCCCCCCGGCGCCATGACCTTCGAGCCGCGCACCGTCCTCGCCGCGTTCGACGGCACCCAGCCGGCCCCGGACTCCGTGCCCGCATGGTGGGCCCGGAGCTGGGAGGATCCGGACGGCTTCGCCGCGGCCATCGCCCCGGCGCACGCCGGCCGGAGCACGCCCTTCAAGAGCCGCACGGGCCAGCACCACGACTTCTTCCACGACCTGGTCGTCCGTCACGCCACGACGGACCGCATCGCGCTGCGCGCCTATTCGCGGGCCCAGGGCTGGCGCACGCTCAGCTACCGCCAGTTGCACGAACAGGCCCTGCGGCGGGCCACCGCCTGGGCGGGAGCGGGGGTGAAGCCCGGCGCGAAGCTGTGCCTGCTGCTGCACCCGGGGCCGGAGCTGATGGTGTCGCTGTGCGCCGCGCTGGGCCTGGGGGCCTGCGTGAGCCTGCTGCCCCCGGGGGCCCGGGCCTTCATCGCGCGCAGGCTGGACGCGCTGGCCCCCCAGCACATCGCCGCGGAGCCGCACCAGGCGCCGCTGCTGGGCAAGCACGCGCCGCTCCTGCTGCCCATGCAGACGCAGGTGCCGCCCACGCTGGCGTCGCACACGTACAAGCCGGCGGAAGTCGTGGGCCTGCTCTTCTCCCCGCTGGCGAACCCCAGCGACGTGCCCCTGCCCCTCACCGCCGGGGACGCGTGGCGGAGCGCGCTGGTGGACGGGCTGCTCACCTTCGGCCTGTCCCCGGGCGACCACCTGGCGGCCCCAGGCTTCCACCCGCTCCAGCACCTGCCCGCGCTGTACTTCACCACGCTGTTGCGCGGCGCGACGTACCTGCACGTAGAGCCCGCGGACCTGGAGGTCTCCCCCACGCTGCTCGCGGAGCACCCGGTGCGCGCCCTGGGCATCACGCCCGCGCTGCGCGACCTGCTGGCCCGTGCCCGCCCGCCGCTCAAGAACGTGGGCCTGTGGTTCAGGGATCCGCAGGCGCCCTTCGACTTCCACGCCTGGCGCGACGCGCTCAAGGCCTCTGGGCTCTCCAGCGTGCCCGGCGGCAACGTGTGCGTGGACGCGGCGTGGGGGGGCGCGGTGCTGTGCTCGCACCGGCGCGTGGGTCACGACGTGCACACGGACATCGCCCCGGCGCCCGGGCGTGCCTGGGCGCTGCGCGACTTCACCGACAGCGGGCAGGACGCCGCCGGAGACACGGGCCTCTTCACCCCGCTGCCCGACGCCGGAAGAGCGCCCGCGCACGTCGTCCTGACGCGGGTGCGCGGCCTGTACCACCACTTCGGCGCGCGCGAGCCCCGGCGCGAGGGCCGGGTGTATCCCTTCGGCGAGGTCGCGGACGTGCTGCGCGAGCCACCCGGCCCCCGGCTGGACGCGGTGGGGCTGGCCGTGCCGGTGAGCGGCATGGCGGGCGCGTACCGCGGCGTGCTGCTCGTCTTCACCGGCGACCTGCCCCCCGGCGTGGAGGTCAGCGACACGGACGTGCGACGCCGCATCGAACAGGCCCTGGGCGCGGACGCGCTGCCGGACCGCATCGAGCGCTTCGCGCTCCACGCAAGGCGCCTGGACGGCCAGCAGGACGGGCCGGTGGACGAGGAGTGGTGCCGCGCGCAGTACCTCACCGGGTCCCTGAAGCTGAAGTCGGGGGACACCCTGTTCCAGGCGCTCACCTCGCTGCGCGCCCTGGTGGAGTCACGCTGATGGGAATCCAGGTCGTGTCCGGGGCCCTGCTCCAGTGCAGCTTCGGCCTTGCGCCATCCACGCTGTCGGTGCCGCCCGTCAACCAGGTGAACGCCACCGCGCCCGCGGCCACCATCATGGACAACATCCCGGGCATGAACGTGCCGCCCTTCGGCATGTGCCAGTCCATGGCCAACCCCGCCGTGGTCGCCGCCACCGCCGCCGCGCTGGGGGTGCTCACCCCCATGCCGTGCATGCCCGTGCCCGTCGCGCCCTGGGCACCGGGCTCGCCCACGGTGCTCATCAAGGGCAAGCCGGCGCTCACCGACACGTCCCTGTGCAACTGCGCCTATGGCGGCATCATCAAGATCAACATGGCCGGCCAGGTGAAGGCGCAGGTGAAGTGAGGACGGGCCTCACGGCAGGGGCACGTAGCGCAGGGGCGCCTCCCGCTGGGGCAGGCGCACCTCCAGCTCCACCACGTCCTCCGCGCTCCAGGACGCGAGCAGCTCCACCAGCCGGCCGCACAGCAGGTCCACCAGCGGCAGCAGCGACGCGTCCATGGGCCCGAAGCCCACCTGGTACACGTACTTGAAGCCCGCGGCGCTCCGGGCGAAAGGCTTGGACTTCACGGACACCTCCGTGAGGGACGGCAGCAGGTCCCGGAAGTGCCGCTGCCCCCGCACGCCCAGCACCTCCAGGAGGAACACCAGGTCCTCGCGCCCCAGGAACCGCTGCGTGCGCAGCGCCAGCAACTGCAACAGCGACTGCTGTCCGTGCTCCACCGGGTTGTCCCCGCCGGGCGCCACCGCGCCCACCAGGCTCCACGGCACGCCGTCCAGGAAGCGGTCCGCCAGGACGGGCCGGTAGCCCCGGGCATCGAAGCGCGGCGGCAGGGGCTGGTGCCACAGGCCGTCCACGCCCAGCCGCACCGGCCGCATGAACGCGTCCGGCATGTCCAGCGCCAGCCACGACGTGCGCGCCAGCCCCTGGCCCTCGTTCTCCAGCTCGTACGTCTGCGAGCCTCCAGCGATGGCGCCAGGGCGCAGGGGCTGCATGCCCTTCGCGCCCAGTTGGTACACCCCCACGGCGGTGTTCAGCCGGAAGCCCATGGGCGCGTCCGGGTGCTGCACCGCGTGCCGCTCCTTCGTGCCGTCGTGCTCCACCGGCGTCGCCATGGCGCGCTGCAGGTTCACCACCGGCACCGCGTGCGCCACGAACGAGTCCGGCCCCAGCACCAGCTCCGACGGCCAGCGCCCCGACAGGCGCAGGCTCAGCGTGAAGCCCTGCCAGTTGCGGGGCGCGGGTGGAATGCGGGCCTCCAGGAACAGCTCCTGCTGCGGGAAGTGCAGCAGCTGCCGCAGCCGTTGCAGCGGGTGTTCCGACGGCTCCCCTTCCGCCGCCACCGGCAGGGGCGCGCCCAGGCGCACCGGGCCCGAATGCGCGTCGAAGGGCTTCACCTCGTGCTCCACCGCCCCGTTGTCGAAGCACACCGTGGCGGACCGCACCGAACTCTTCAGTTGGAAGAACACCGCCAGCGACGCCCGGAAGTCGTTGAGGTGGTTGATGTGCAGCCGCACCTCGCCCGGCGAGTCGTTGCGGGGAAAGCCGCCCTCGAAGACGAGCCGCAGCAGCGTTTCGTCCTCCCCCCGGCGCTCCAACCGCGCCTGGGTGAGCCGCACGGGAAGCAGCCGCACCGGCGCCAGCGTGCGCAGGGAAAGCGGCCC
The DNA here is from genome assembly GCF_003612065.1 of Corallococcus sp. CA047B. Taxonomy (NCBI): domain Bacteria; kingdom Pseudomonadati; phylum Myxococcota; class Myxococcia; order Myxococcales; family Myxococcaceae; genus Corallococcus; species Corallococcus sp. CA047B. The sequence goes on along the minus strand of NZ_RAWD01000164.1, from coordinate 10,543 downwards.
GGTGGGGCCTCCGCCCGGGCCTGGGTTGAGGAGGAAGGGCGTCCCCCGGGGCAGCTCCGCGGCGTCCACGAAGCGCGCGTCCGGCTCCGCGCGCAGCATGGCCATGGCGGGCACGGGGTTGAGCAGGTAGGCGAAGTGCTGCTGGAACAGCCGCAGCGTGCTGCGCTCCAGCGCCCGCTGGCCCGCGCGGCGGGTGCGCGCGGTGAACAGGGCCATGGCCTCCGTGAGCCGCCGCACGTCCGCGTCCTCGCCGTCCAGCGGCGCCGACGGGTGCAGGGCCGTGTAGCCCAGCCGGAACTTCTCCAGCGCCTGGAGCTCCTCCAGGAAGGACGCGTAGAGCGCTTCATCCATCCGCATGGCCTATTCCCCCTCCTGGACGCGCAGGTACATCCGGCCTTCGCCGACCTCGATGAGCTGGGTGTCCTTCTCCAGGGTGCGCTGGATGCGCAGCACCGGCTTCGAGTCCTTGTACAGGTGCTGGATGGACGTCTCGCTCTTGTCCGTCTTGCCCAAGAGCAGGTGGTTGCCCTGGGACTCCTTGGGGAGCCGGGCGCCGGGGCGCCATTCCAGGAAGCGGTCCATGCGCGCGTGCTGGTAGCCCAGCGACACCAGCACCCGCGTCCCCTTGTCCGCGGGGAAATAGAAGTGCCCGGGCTGCTGGTGCGGCTCATAGGGGACGCGCACCTCCTTGCCCCACAGGGGCAGCTTCACCCGGTACGACTCCACCGACGTCTCGTCGTCCTGGCGGATCTGATACGTGCGGTCCGCCTCCGCGCCCTCCTCGCTGACCACCCGTCCCTCCGCGAAGAAGGGCCAGCGCGGCGGCCGGAAGCGGGGGCGCCGGAAGGTGGGGTCCGCGGCCTCCTCCAGCGTGGCCTTCAGCGACAACCGGTAGTCGTTGGCGGTGCCATCGGGGTCGTGCGCGGCGTCCGGCTCCACCGAGCGCGCGTCCAGCTCCAGCGTGTGCATCCGGTACTGCTTGCCGTGCGTGGCGGCCTGCTGGCTGAAGCCGTCCCCCAGCGTGTAGAGCCCGTTGAGCACCAGCGCCACGCGGGGGTAGCACGCGAAGGCCAGCCGCACCTCCGGGCCCTCCAGCTTCTGGCGCTTCGTCTCCAGCGTCACCCGGTCCGTGAGCGTGCCTTCCAGGGTGGAGGTCAGCAGGCATTCGGAAAGGACGCCCGCGATGGCGTCCGCGTTCTCCACCGCCTTGCGCTTCGTGCCGGCGTCCACGTAGCTGTTGAGCACCGACAGCGCGTCCCGGCGGGGCTCCGGGTAGCGGAGGTCCACCTGCTTCACCTCGTCGCGGGTCAGCACCATCGCCTCGCCACCTTCGGGCTTCGCGTCCGCGAGCGTGTACTTCCCCTTCTCGTAGTCGAGGAACACGCCCGCGTGCATGCGCGCCTGCACCCAGTGCAGGAAGTCGAGGAAGCTGGCGCCACAGTCGCTGTCCGCGCCCAGCCCCAGCGCATGCAGCGGATGCGCCGTCTCCGCGGCCGTCCATTGGTACGCCACGTCCAGGCCGCCGGGCGTGTTCGCCTGGATGACCGCTTGCAGCGACTGGTCCACCCACACGCCGCTGGGGAAGTGGCGGCGCCACAACATCGCGGCGGGGTCCACCAGGCGGATCCGGTAGCGCCGCTGCATCACCGGCGCGTCCTTCACGTTCGCCAGCGAGCGCTCGCGCACGTGGCGCTCCTCCACCCGCCCGATGAGCTTCAGCGGAAGCGCCTCCGCGCCCTCGCGGCCTTCGGCCTGCGCGCCGTAGCGGCGGTCCACGGTCAGCGTCGCCGTCAGGGGCTGGGTGGCGGTGAAGGGGGTGAACAGCGTGTCCTCATCCCCGCTCTCCTTGCAGAGCACCCACCACTCCACCTGGGCCTCGAAGCCGTGGGACCAGGCCTTCACCGACAGGCGCTTGATGCTGCCCGCGGGCAGCGTGAAGGCCGTGTCACCGGCCTTGAGGTCCAGCGTCACCTTCAACTGTTCGGTGAACTTCATGTCCCGTCCTCCGCTGGCGCCTCTTCCGGGGGCCGCTCGCGCAGGCGGCGCGAGCCCGGATCCAGGAGCAGCTCCATGGGCTCCAGGGAGCCACGCAGCCGCAGGCGCACCACCAGGCCCGGCGCACCGCCCGCCCGGGCCGGCTCCTCGTTGATCTCCACCACCTCCACGCGGGGCTCGTAGCAAGCCAGCGTTTCGCGGATCTCCGCGCTCAGGCCCGCCACGCGCTCCGCGTCCGAACGGAAGCCCGTCTCCGTGAGCCCGAAGCCGGGCAGGAGCGAAGCCGCGCCCCGCTTCGCCTGGAGCAGGTGGCCCAGGTTGCGCAACACCGCTTCGCGCGGCGTCTCCATCACGCCCAGGAACTTCCGGTGCAGAAAACCCACGGTCCCTTCCTCCCCTAGCGGCCCAACGACTTCGGCGTGCCCATGTTCATGCCCTGCCGCTCGACGTCCGGACGCGGGGGCGCGGCCACCGGCACGGCGGTGTCGCCCAGGTAGATGAGCTGCCGCAGCGGCTTGCCCTCCGCGCCCGGCAGCCGCTCGTAGCCCAGCTGTCCCCGGGGCCGGGGCCCCAGCCGCACGGTCCGACCATGCGCGCGCACCGTCAGCACCACCTCCAGCCGCAGGCGCGCGGGCACGAGCAGCGGCAGCACGTGCCGGTGGAAGCGGTGGCGCACGAGCGAGGGCCAGTCGCGGCCCCGCATGTCCGACTCCTCGTCCGCGAGCAGCTCCACCTGGAAGCCCCCGATGTCCGCCGCGTACGTGTTGCCCAGGATGCCCGTGCCATCCAGCGGCGTGGGCCCGAAGGTGGGGCGCATGCCGGAAAAACGCGTCCGGAAGGAGCGGCGGCAACACGTGACGCGAAGCTCCGGGAACACCTGCTGGAACAGCCACTGGAGCGTGGCCTGCGAATCCACGCCCACCATGCGCTGGTAGAAGCCCTTCGTGCGCTCCCAGTCCCCCACCAGACTCACGTTCCGCTCGGGGTGCAGCGCCTCCACCAGCGCCAGCAGCAACCGGTGGTCGAAGAAGCGGATGAAGTCGAGGAACGGCTCCGGCTCCGGAAGCTGCTCGGCCACCTGGAGGAAGTAGCTGGGCAGCAGGCCCGGCGTGCCCAGCAGGCCCAGGTTGAGCGTCACCACCACCCGGCGCACCGGGGAGGCGTGGAACGTCACCGCCTCCACCAGCGACGCGGACGCCACCGGCTCCGGGTTGCTTTCGAAGAGCACCCGGTCCCGGACATAGCCCTGCGACTCCAGCAGCCGCAGCAGCGGGCCCAGGTCGAAGTCCTTCGCCCGGGCGCGAATGCGCCGCTCCAGCGGGGACAGCAGCGGCGAGGCGCCGTTCATGACCGGGGCCGCCTCACTCGCCGGGACCCACGAAGGCGCCCAGGTCCACCTGGTAGAACTGCGACAGCGTGCGCCACTCCAGGGTGTCCTTGCGCTCCCAGTGCTCCTGGATGTCGCCCACGTGGCGGTTGAGCAGCGCGCCGAACATGGAGAACAGCTCCGGCAGATAGCGGCGAGGGTCGAAGTCCTCCAGCGTCCGGAGCACGTCGTCGCTCACCATCGCCGCCTTCTGGAAGTCCCCCCGCTCCACCAGCACCTCGAAGGCCTTGAGCTTGTCGCAGAGCTCCAGCAGGTGCACCGACCCGCGCAGTTGCAACGGCCCCGTCGCGCGGGGAAACGGCGAGGCGGGCGCGGCGGCGGCCTTGGCGCCCTTCGTCTTCGTGGGCGCCGCCGGCTTCGCGGGCTCGGCCGGAGGCGCGGCGGCGGCCGGGCGCTCCTGCGTCTCCCGCAGCCACTGCCCCAGCCCCGCCAGCCCCTGGGAGCCGTTGCGGAACGCGGGCCCTTCCAGCAGGGCCTGCAGCGTCTGGATGCCGCGCAGGGCGTCGCGGCGCTTGCCGTCGGTGAAGCCCTTCGTCCACGCCTCCCAGCCCGCGTCCTTCTTCCCGTGGTGGTAGCGCAGCGCGCTCAGCAGCGTCTGGAACAGCCACGTCAGCGCCTTGTTGAGCAGCACCACCGGCTTGGCCTTGTCCCGCCCCTCGCCCTGCCCGGCCGCCTCCGCCGCCGCGCGCGTGAGTCCAGCCAGCGTCTCCAGCACGTCCGGCAGGCGCGCGAGCCCCTCCTCACGCAGCGCCGCGAAGAGGTAGTAGGCCGACAGCCGGACCTCGTAGACGCCTTCGCCGTCCAGCGCCTCGATGGCGTCCGCGGCCTGCGCGTAGGACTCCCGCTGCACCAGGTCCGCCACCGTCAGGAAGCGCTGATCATGCGCCTCCAGGCGCTCCAGCGTTCCGCCCTCCACGGGGCGCAGGCACAGGCTCAGGTCTCTCATGGTCTGCCTTTCCGCTTCATGATACATGTCTTTCATTTACAAGGACAGACACACCATGCCCATCGCCAAGCCCGACGTGCTCGAACTCGAATGCAATTGGCAGACCGGTTTTCAATACCGGCCCGGCTTCCGGGGCGCGCTGGGATATCTGCTGGAATGGAATGGCTGCGGGGGGCTGAACCTGGCGAAGGAGCTCACCCTGTCCTCCCCCACGGTGGGAGACATCGGTCCCACGGCGCAATGCATCGGGCTCATTGAACGGCTGTCCATGGATGGCGCCTCCGGCCCCATGGACTTCAGCGTGTACGTGGGGCGCGTCACGGCGGCCAACGTGCTCAACCACTTCGCCAAGCCCCTGGAGAACCTGCGGCTGAAGCTGGCGTGGGCCATCATCGACTTCGATGAGGCGGGTGACACCTGGTTCGAGGCCGCCAAGCTGAAGAGCCCGGCCTCCGCCGAGGCCCTGATGGACACCGAGAAGGGCCGCCCCAAGGTCTTCCTGGACAACCAGCCCACCACGCTGGCGGGGGACCTGGACATCCGCTTCCACCGCTTCCAGTTCCGGGTGGTGCCCGCGCCCAAGAAGAGCACCACCCTGGAGTTCGCCACCAACTCCCAGGAGCGCCGCGTCACGAAGTGGGGCAGCGACAAGTGACACGAAAAGCGGAACGGGGAGCGGCATCACGCCCTCCCCGTCCGCCCTCCGCGCTGACTACTCGCCGCCTTCGACGTAGCCCCAGCTGTACACATCCTTGTCGTTCGAGTTGTGGCCGTAGTGGATGTTGCACAGGTGCGCCTTGTCCGGGATGACCTGGAAGGTCATCTGGCAGAACTTGACGTCCGTGACGCCCACGTTCTCGGGCTCGCCCACGTGGAGCATCACCTCGCTGCCCTTCTGGTTGAGACGGGCAGACATCTCGTTGGGGGGGCCGCTCGCCTCGTCACCCAGGGGATAGCACTTCTCGTACCACTTGCCCGCGGTGCTATCCCATTCGCAGATCCAGAACTTGAGCTGGCGGATCTCCGTGTTGGTGATGCCGGTGAAGTCCGCCTTGTTCTCCGGCGAGATCAGCACCGTGAAGTCCATGGGGTCCAGCTTTCCCCCCTCCCACTGCAGCTGCGTGATGAGGCCCACCGCGCGCACGGCCTTCTTCGCCCCCACGTCCTGCAACGCCACGCCGGGGTAGGCGGGCTCACCGACGAACGGGGTGTAGAAGAGGCTGCTGCTCTTGGGAAAGGCGCTGTCGTCCTTGCCCATCCCCTTGATGTCCAGCAGGTAGCCCACCGGGATGTTCTTCTGGGGGCGCTGCTGGATGGTCTGCTGCCAGTCACACGAAATGCCAAGCGGTCCATCACCCATGGTTTCGCTCCTCTTGTTTGATGCGGGGTTTTTCAGCCGAGCCGCGCATCCACGCGGAGATCCACGTTCATGCCTTCGAACTGGATGTGCGGGAGGACGGACAGGTTGCAGTGGAACCAGCCCACCTTGCCGGGCACTTCCGCCACGGTGAGGTTGTAGGCCTTGAAGGGGTAGTAGCGCAGCGTGAGGTCATCCGGGTTCACCAGCGTGGTGACATACCGGGAGATCCACCGGTCCAACTGCTGCTGCATGTAGGCCGCGTTGGCGGTGCTGCCGATGTTCTCGCGCATGATGGCCTTCACGTAGTGCGCGATGCGGCTGATGGAGTACGTGTAGGCCAGGTTCGTCACCAGCTGCGAGTTCTCCGAGTCCTTCGCATCCTCGAAGACCTGAGCCTTCTTGAGGGACTGGACGCTGAAGAAGACGGCCTCCGCGCTTCCCTTCTTGTGGATGAGCGGGATGAAGCCGCCATTGGCCAGCTCCAGCTCGCGGAAGTCCGGGATGGACATCTCCACGGGCAGCTTCATCTCCTCCTCGCCGCGCAGGTGGGTCAGGTGCACGGGCAGGCCCGCCACCAGGCCGCCGCCCTTGGGGCCGCGGATGTGCTGGCACCAGCCGGACGTCGCGAACGAGCGGACCAGGTTGCGGGCGAACAGCATGGCCGAGTTGCCCCAGAGGTATTCCTCCTCCTTGTCGCCCTTCACGGCCTCCTTGAAGTTCATGCCGGGGGCCGGGTAGGTCTCCGGGTTGTAGGGCGGCCGGACGATGTAGCGCGGCATGGTGAGGCCCACGTACGCGGCCTCATCCGTCTCACGCAGCGCGTTCCAGGCGGAGTACTTGGGCGCGTCCAGGAGGCTCGCCACGTCGCGCAGCTGGGAGACCTCCTTCATGCTCTCACAGCCGAAGAAGCGCGGAGCCACGGACGCCACGAACGGCGCATGGCTGGCCGCGGCGATCTTCCCCATCGTCTTGAGCCACAGCATGTCCTGCGGCGTGTTGGCGAACTCGAACAGGCCCACCAGCGCGCCATAGGGGGCGCCGCCGTACTGATCGTATTCCGCGACGTACAGCTTCTTGAAGAACTCCGAACCGGCGACGTCCGCCGCGTTCATCTCCAGGTCGCTGTAGGCCTCCTCCTTGGAGACGTCCAGCAGGCTCAGCTCGATGTTGGCCTTGAAGTTGGTGTTGCGCACCAGGTCGTTGAGCGCCGTCCACTGCGCCTCCACCTCCTGGAACTCCGGCGCGTGCAGCACGGCGTTCAGCTGATCCGACACCAGCGCGTCGATGGTGCCGACCAGCTCCTGGACCGTCTGCTTGTCGAAGCGGCCCTCGTCCGTGTCCATGTTGTGGACCATGGCCGCCAGGCTGGAGACGAAGCGCTCCTCCGGCGTCGCGTCCTCGGTGATGACCAGCAGTTCGTTGGAGCCGGTGGGGGTCCGCGGGGCGGGCACGGCCCCCAGGCGCACGCTGTTGAGGAACAGCGGGAGGTCCAGGGGCGGATCGGCCACGGCGGTCGTCGCGGTGTTGGGAGACGCAGGTTGGGTGGGCATGGAAGGTGTGGACCTCGTTCAGGAGGAAGTGCGGAAAAAGGGGCTTGCGACCGGCATCACGTCGTCGGGGGCGGGGGGTTCGTCGCGGCCAGCTTCGGCAGGCCCAGCGACTTGAACGCGTCCAGCTCCGTCTTCAGCTTCTGGACCGCCTCCGGGCTCTGCGCGAGCTGGCGCACCAGCTGGCGGAACTCCTTGCGGTTGTCCAGGTTGCCCTGCAGCTCCAGCAGCAGCTTGCGCAGCGTGAGCAGCGCATTGATTTTCGGCACCTGGCGGGCCACCTCCACCGGGCTGAAGGACTTCATCGAGTCCAGCTTGATGTTCACCGCCAACGGCGCGGGCTCCGAGCCGTCCACCGGGTCCTTCTTGTCCACGCGGTTGGGCACGCTGAAGCTCAGCGTCATGCCCATGTTCTGGATGATCTGGTTCAGGTTCTTGCCGTCCAGATTGCGGATCTCCCGCTGATCCAGATCCTTCTTCCGGTCGTTCGATGTGCCCCGGGAGAAGTCCCCCATCACCAGCAGCCGGAACGGAAGCGCCTTGTCCGCCCGGGTGCCATTCACCTGGGTGCGGTACGTGAGCGTGATACGGGATCTGGGAACTTCGTCGGTGATGGCCATGGGTGCCCCCGGAAACGGAACCGCCGTTTGTGAATGAATTGATAAACCATACCAATACATAAAAGCAATACACCCCCATCACACGACCCGGCACGATGGGCACGCCTCCACCCGGGGAGCCAGGAACGACCCAACCCCCTGTGTTTCGCAGCGCCGCGGACCCAGAAACCAGACAGGGCGGGTCATTGGGGTTGGCTTGACGGCGCGGGCTTCCGGCCAGTAACGTTTTGCAAACATTGTCACCGGGGCCCGAGCATTTTTTCATTCCGGCGCCCCGTGACACGAAAGCCTTTCCCATTCCTTCCATGAACCCAGACACCCTCGTGCGAGTCCTGTGGCAGGAAGGGCAGACCCTCCTGCCCGAACACTTCCGGGCCCAGGAGGAATCCCTCTCAACGGAGGCCCGGCGCTACGCGGGGTTCGCGGGCCTGCCGGTCGTGGGCGTCAGTTCGCTGCGTTTCAATGACGTCCTGCTGGCCAAGGGCACGGTGTCGCTGGAGGAACTGAGCGCGGTGCTGCCCGGCGGCCACCTGGTGGAGGTGCCGGGCAACGCGGAGGTGATGCCGCTGTCGCTCGAGGAGGCAGGGCGCACGCGGCTGACGGTGTACCTGCACCTGCTGGGGGTGCTGGAGCCCCGCGAGGAGGCCGTGTCCGCGGGCGAGGAGGCCCCGGTCGTGGTGCGGGCGGGGCGGCGGCTGTGTCTGTCGCTGGAGCCGGTGGTGGACGACACGGTGAGCAGCCTGTCGCTGGCGGTCTTCACCCGGAACGCGGACGGGCCCTGGCGGCTGTCGGCCACGCACCTGCCGCCGCTGTTGAGCGTGGGGCCCCACCCTTTCCTGGCGCCCCTGTTCGAGCAACTGGACGGGCTGCTCCAGCAGGCGCAGGGACAGCTGCGCACGTCGCTGCGCGAGGGCCTGGTGCGGGGCGACAGGCTGGCCAGCGCGCGGCGGGCGCTGTGCGAGGTGCGCAGCCTCCAGGTGCTGCGCCAGGACATGCGCCACGGCCTGCAGCCTCCGCCGTACCCGTTGGTGCAGGCGCTGCGGCGGCTGTACTTCGAGACGTGCTGCTACCTGGAGGCGGAGCCGGACGACGAGCTGCCCGCGTACGAGCACGACGCGCCGGGCCCGGGGCTCGCGCGGTGGATGGAGCTGCTCACCCGCGGGTTCCGCCCGCAGGCCAGCCCCATGTCCTACCGGGCGTTCGAGTGCCAGGACGGCCACTTCCGGCTTGCGCCCCTGCCGAAGGAGACGCCGCCGCCCAACGACTTCTACCTGCTGGTGCGCCGGCAGGAGCGCGACCGGCCCCGCTCCATGGAAGGCGTGAAGCTGGCAAGCCCGCTGCGGCTGCCCGCGGTGCGGCGCCAGGCCCTGAAGGGCGTGCCGTATGACCGCGTGGACTACCCGTCCTTTCCGCACGCCTTCGACGCGGACATCGACTGGTACCGGCTGACGCACCAGAGCGAGGAATGGCAGTCCGCGACGCGCGAGGACGGGCTCACGTTCTTCGCGACCCCCGCGCTCGAAGGGGCGCAGGTGCTCCTCTACTGGCGCAGGACCTGACGTCGGACCGGCGGGGGAACGGCGCGCATGCCCAAGCTCATCTGCATCATCGAGATGGACAAGGAGAAGGGCCTTGTCCTCACCACCGAGGACAAGGACGGGAAGATCCTCCAGACGGTGAGGATGGACGGCGAGGCCATCACCCTGGAGGTGAAGGGCGACAGCGCCACCAGCACCATCGTGCAGAAGCAGGACAGCGTCACGGTGACGTGCAAGTCGTTCGTGCTGAAGGCGGAGACCATCGAGGTGACGTCCACGAAGACGTCGTCATGGAAGAGCGACGACACCTTCGCGCTGGAGAGCAAGAAGGCCTTCACGCTCACCACCGATGACACGCTGACGCAGAAGGCGGCGAAGGACGCGACCTTCTCCTCGGACAAGGCCGTGACGCTGAAGGCGGCGAAGAAGTTCAGCGTGGAGGGTGACGACGTCCTGGTGGAGGCGCTGTCCAAGGCGGTGGCGTTGAAGGCACCGTCCATCAAGGCGGAAGGCACCAAGGACGTGGCGGTGGAGGGGGCACAGGTGACGGTGACCGCGAAGGCGCAGTTGGCGCTCAAGGCGGACGGGGTGTCGGAACTCAAGGGCGGCATGGTGAACATCGGTTGAGGAGGGGGGCGCGATGAAGCTCGAGCACTGGCAGGTCGTCTTCACGCAGTACCGGCAGGCCCAGTCCGTCCTGGACGGGTGGCTGCCGCAGGCCGCGCCCGGCTCCGCCGCGGCGGCGGGGCTCCTGGGCCGCGAGGGCCTGCGCACGCTCCACGACGAGCTCCTGGAGGTGGTGCAGCGGCTGCGCGCCGGGCTGGGCGCCCACGCCCGCGACGAGGAGGTCCAGGACGCGCTGCGGCCCTTCACGTACCTCGTGGACGAGCGCGTACTGGTGCGGCTCGCGGACGCGGAGCAGCCGCTGTGGCCGCTGTTGCAGTACCGGCTCTTTGGCGAGGACAGCGGCGGCGAGGCCTTCTTCAAGCTGGCGGACCAGCGGCTCGACGCGCCGGGTTCGCCCGTGCTGCTCTTCGAGATGCTCCACTTCTGCATCACGGCGGGCTTCGGCGGCGCCTACACGGGCCACACCGCGAAGCTGCGCGAGTACCAGGAGCGGCTGGCGGCGCGCATCGTCACGCCCCCGCCC
>NZ_RAWD01000163.1:0-20924 GCF_003612065.1 Corallococcus sp. CA047B | reverse complement strand
CTCCGGCCCTGTCCCTCACCCCGGCCCGGGCGGTGCCTTCCGCCATCCCGGCGAGCGCGGCCCCGCGGAGCGCGGTCCCCGCGACGCCGGTGGCGATGGGCGCACCGTCCACCAACCACCTGCGCCCCACCGAGGACGCGCTCTTCGATGCGCACGCGGCGGTGCTCGCGGGCTCCACCCACTCCTTCGTGGAGGGTGAACACCGCGTCATCATCCACACCGTCGAAGGCCAGGTGAAGCGCGGCACCATCCGCGACGCGGACCTGCTCGAGGACACCATCTCCCTGGAGCAGCAGAGCGGCTTCGCCCCCGAGCGCATCCCCGGCAAGCGCGTGAAGGCCATCTTCTTCATGCTCGCCGCGGGCGCGCGTCAGCCCCAGGCGGAGGGCTCCAAGATTCGCGTCACCTTCAACGACGGTCGCCAGGTCGCCGGCTTCTCCCAGGACTTCAAGGGCCCCACGCCGGGCTTCTTCGTCGTCCCCGCCGACAACCGCACCAACACCGCGCGCATCTTCATCTACCGCGCCAGCGTGCAGGCCGTCGCCGAAGGCTAGCGCCCCGGGGCGGGCCCCCCCCGCCCCCACGCTTCGCGCACAAAAAAAGAGGGGCCTCGGTGACGAGGCCCCTCTCTTCATTTCACCAGCCCGAGGGTCGGTGAGAGGACGACTACTTCGTGTCCTTGGCCGCCGGAGCCGCCGCCGCGTCGGCCTTCTTCGTGGCCTCCAGGTCGAGCGTGATGGTGACCTCGTCGCCCACCGCGAAGCCGCCCGTCTCCAGCGCCTTGTTCCAGGTCAGGCCGAAGTCGCTGCGCTTGATCTTCGTGGTCGCCGTGGCGCCACGGCGCACGTTGCCCCACGGATCCTTCGACTCGGCCGTCGGGCCGTCCACGTCCAGCACCACGGGCTTCGTCACGCCGTGCATCGTCAGGTCGCCCGAGACCTTCAGCTTGTCCTTGCCGGCCTTCGCGACCTTCGTCGACTTGAAGGTGATGGTCGGGAACTTCGCCGTGTCGAAGAAGTCCGGGCTCTTCAGGTGCTCGTCGCGCTTGGGCTCGTTGGTGTTGATGGTGGTCGCGTCGATGGTGGTCTCGATGGTGGACTTGGTGATGTCCTTGTCATCGATGTTGATGGTGCCCTTCACGTTGCTGAAGGCGCCACGCACGGTGGACACCATCATGTGCTTCACGCCGAACTGCGCGCTGGAGTGCGACGAGTCCAGCTCCCACGTGGTCGCGAAGGCGAACGAGGGGGCGGCGACGGCAATCAGGGCGATGGCGGACTTCAGGGACATCTTCATGGTGTGGACTCCTGGAGACTGCGGACTGCGAGGTTCAAGCGCGCAGCGCGAAGCTGCGCATGGACAAGGTTCCGTGATGGAAACCCTCGAACACCGGGGTGAGACGGTCCTCGGCGAGGGCGGCTCCGAGGACGAAGTAGATGGGCAACCAGTGCTCGGGAGATGGATGCGCGACCCGCGCATTCGGTGCGTCCCCCCACGACTGAAGCCCGACGAAATCACGTGCGGCAAGTTTTCCGGCGACCCACGCATCGAACTCGGCGGCCCATGGCTCCACGGACGCCAGCTTGGATCTGAAATTCACCCGGCGCAGGTTGTGGACCACCCCGCCGCTGCCCATCAGTAGCACGCCGTCCGCGCGCAGCGGGCGCAAAGCCTCGCCCATCTTCGCCACCGCCGAGGGGGTGGCATCCGCCGGCAACGCCACCTGGATGACGGGCACGCGCGCCTCCGGGAAGGCATGCCGCAAGGGAACCCAGACGCCATGATCCAATCCGCGCTCGGTCTCCGCCACCGCGGGTACGCCCGCCGCCGTCAGCCTCGCCACCACGTCCGCGGACAGGTCCGGCGCGCCGGGCGCCGGATAGCGCAGCCGGTACATCTCCTCCGGGAAGCCATGGAAGTCATACACGAGCGGCGGCGCGGCCATCGCCGTGACATGCACGCGCGCGTCCGTCTCCCAGTGCGCGGACACCACCACCAGCGCCTTCACCGGGCCCACGCCCTCGCCAAAACGCTTGAGCGCCTGCGGGTATTCGTCCGAGTCCAGCGCCGTCATGGGCGAGCCGTGCGACACGAAGAGCGCCGGCGCCACCTGCCGGGCGACCGTGGGCCCGCTGCCCATCACACCCGCCACCCCGGCGGCCGCCACACCCTGCAGCACTTCGCGTCTGTCCACCCCGGTACCCATCGTGAGCACCTTCCAATGCAACCCCAGGACCACCGCACCTGACACGCCAAGCCACTGGAATCACAGGGCTTCAAATTCCGCCCCTGCAAAAGCACTCTCAGAATGATAGAGAACCCCCTCAGTCTGAACGGATTGGGGAGTCAACGTGGCCGGGCTGGAAGGGCTGGACCTGAGGGAGCTGCTGGCGTTCGAGCCGAAGGGTGGCGTCATCCACTTCGCCGGGCAGCGGGCGCTGCTGATGGATCCGGTGGCGCTGGGGCTCCTGCGCACGGAGATCGTCGGGATGATGGGGATGACGGCGGCGCGCGGCATCTTCACGCGGCTGGGCTACGCGCACGGCTGGCGCACGGCGGAAGCGATGCGCACGGCGGTGCCGTGGACGGACGAGTCCGAGTGGCGCCGCGCCGGGGGACGGCTGCACACGCTGATGGGCCAGGTGCGCGTGGAGCGCATCGAACGGACGGAGAAGGACGGGCCGGAGCCCTTCGCCGAGGCGCAGTGGCGTGACTCCTATGAAGCCGAGCAGCACCTGCTCCACCTGGGCCAGGCGGATCAACCGGTGTGCTGGAGCCTCACCGGCTTCGCGTCCGGCTACCTGAGCTACTGCAACGGCAAGCCCATCTATTGCGCGGAGATGAAGTGCGTCGGCAAGGGGGACGCCCTCTGCCAGATTGTGGGCCGGCCCGCGGAGGAGTGGAGCACCGAGTGCGCGGAGGTGATGCGCTTCTATGAGACGCAGTGCATGGAGGGCGTGCTCGGGCAGGTGACGGAGGCCTTGCGGCAGGCGGAGCGCAAGCTGCGCGCGAAGCGCCAGTCGCTGGCGCGGGTGTCCGGCGTGGCGGAGGACCCGGCGGGCATGGTGGCGCGCGCGGACGCCATGCAGAAGGTGCTCAACCTGGCCCGGCGCTCGGCGAAGGTGGACACCACCATCCTCGTCACCGGCGAGAGCGGCGTGGGCAAGGAGAGAATCGCCCGGCTCATCCACGACGAGTCCGGCCGCGCCCACAAGGCCTTCATCGCGGTCAACTGCGCCGCGGTGACGGAGAGCCTGCTGGAGAGCGAGCTGTTCGGTCACGCGAAGGGCGCCTTCACCGGCGCCACGCACGACCGGCCCGGCCTCTTCGAAGCGGCCCATGGCGGCACCCTCTTCCTGGACGAGGTGGGCGAGGTGCCCCCCGCCATGCAGGCCAAGCTGTTGCGCGTCCTCCAGGAGCGCGAGGTGCGGCGCGTGGGTGAGAACCTCAGCCGCAAGGTGGACGTGCGCGTGGTGGCCGCCACCAACCGCGAGCTGACCGAGGAGGTGCGCCTGGGCCACTTCCGCCAGGACCTCTTCTACCGGCTGCGCGTCATCGAGCTGCGCATCCCGCCCCTGCGCGAGCGCAAGGAGGACATCCTCCCCCTGGCCCGGCTGCTGCTGGCGGAGGCCGGTGAGCGCCTGGGCCGCCGCGTGAGCGGCCTGTCCCCGGACGCCGCGGATCAGCTCTTGCGCTACCCCTGGCCGGGCAACGTGCGCGAGCTGGGCAACGCCATCGAACGCGCGGTGGTGCTGTGCGAGGGCCCCCGCGTGGAGCGCGAGGACCTGCCCGAGGAGGTGCGCGCCGCGCCCCCCAGCATGGTCCCCACCGGCAGCCCGCGCCGCCTGGAGGACATGGAGAAGGACTACATCCTCGCGGTGCTGGCCCAGAACGGCGGCAACCGCTCGCGCACCGCGGAGCAGTTGGACATCGGCGTGGCCACGCTCTACCGCAAGCTCAAGCAGTACGGGCACCCGGAGGCCGCGCACTAGCCACGAAAGCGAACGGGCCCACCGACGCTTTCGCGTCAGCAGGCCCGTGTCACGACGCAACGAAGGCGGTTCAGTTGAGGAACTGGTCGCGGTCGGGCGGGCGCTCCTTGCCCACCACGCGCAGGTGCTTGGAGCGGTCGCGCAGCTGGCGCTGCAGCCGCCAGTGCTGCAGGTGGAGCATGAGCCGCTTGGGGCTCGCGCCGCGCACGTAGGCGAACACCAGCACCAGGCTGAACAGCTCCGGCGCCAGGAACTGCCAGGACGGCGCGGTGAGCAGCCGCAGCACGGTGAAGCCCGCGCCAATGGCCGCGAACCAGTTGCCCGTCAGCGGGATGCCCCAGAAGTTCGCCTGCCCCCGTCCGATGACGAGCCCGTACGCCACCCAGAGCACCGTGGTCATCACCGAGCCACCGGCGTAGGCGCTCGCCATGGGCATCACCAGCGCCAGCAGCACCGTGAGCAGGCCCGCGAACACCGTGATGCCCACCGACGCCATCAGCAGGCGCCGCGAGCCCCAGGTGGACTCCAGGAAGCCGCCAATGGACCAGATGATGATGCCGCCGAAGATGATGCCCAGCGGGTCCGGCGCGATGAACGCGTAGGTGAACAACTCCCACACGCGGCCGCGCAGCACGTCCGTGGGGTTGAGCAGCAGCAGCACGCCCTGCCCGCCGCGCGTCGCCAGGAACAGCGCGGAGAAGGCCACCAGCGCCACCGCCAGCTTGGCGGCCATCGATTCCAGGCCGACGAAGCCGCCGCCAAAGCCGCCGCCTCCGCCCCTGTTGAAGCCCCGCATGGGTCGCATAGAGGCCCAAAGGTGGTGGAACACCGCCCGGTCCGCAACCCCAATCGCAGAAACGATGAAGGGCGCCCCACCCTGATGTCTCCAGGGAGAAGCGCCCTCACCTCCATCCACCTTCACGCGCCGGTCGCGGGACTCAGACCTTGTGGCGGTAGAAGAGCGTGATGGTCAGACAGTGAAACTCCTTGTCCGAGGACTGCGTGACGATCTTGTCCACGATGTCCACGCCGGAGTTCTCCTTCAGCCACTTGGTGATGTTCTCGCCCATGTTCTCGCGATCGCGCGCGAGCGTGGTGGAGAACACCTTGACTCCCGTGAAGCTGATAACGCCCATTCCAACCCTCGTGTCACCAGAGATTACGAACGTTTACCCCGAGTCGCGGGCGCCATCAAGAAACGGGCCCGACAATCCGGCCCGGCGCTGAGCCGAGGGGTCCGCCCCCTGGGCCTCCGGGGTGAGGCTGAAGCCACCGTCCTCCCGCCAACACTCGAGGTGGCGGGGGACGGCGGCATGGCTGTCAGCGACCCGCGGCGGCGCGGCGGGCCTGACACGTCACCTCGTCCTTGCAGGCGGGACCGATGCCTTCGGGGTGGGCCGTCAGGGGCGTCTTGTCGCTCTCTTCCACGCCACACACCACGCAGCGGCGCTTGCGGTTGCGGCGCTCGGCGCGGCGCTGCTCGGCGATGGCCTTCGCCCGCTCGCGGGCCGTCTTCGCGTCCACCTCGTTGCTCATCTCACGTCCCATCCGGAAGTCGTCTGCCCCGTCCCCAGCTGGCGCCTAGAGCGCCTCGACCAGCACGGCGATGCCCTGGCCGCCACCAATGCAGGCAGAGCCGATACCATAGCGAGCGCCCCGACGCTTGAGCTCGTAGGCCAGCGTCATGGTGATGCGCGCCCCGGAGGCCCCCAGCGGGTGGCCCACGGCGATGGCGCCGCCGTTGACGTTGGTGGCGTCGCGTGGCAGGCCCAGCTCCTTCTCCACCGCCAGGTACTGGGGCGCGAAGGCCTCGTTGACCTCGAAGAGGTCCACGTCGGACAGCTTCGCGTCCGCGCGCTTGAGCAGGTTCCGGATGGCCGGCGCCGGACCAATGCCCATGATCTTCGGGTCGCACCCGGACACGCCCCAGTTGACGAGCCGCGCCACCGGCTTCAGGCCGTGCTTCTCCACGAAGCTGCGCGTGGCCATCACCATGCTGCCGGCGCCGTCGCAGATGCCGCTGGCGGCGCCCGCGTGCACCACGCCGTCCTTCTTGAAGACCTTGGGCAGCTTGCGCAGGGTCTCCACGGTGGTCTCCGGACGGTTGTGCTCGTCCTTCGCCACCACCGTGTCGCCCTTCTTGCCCTTGAGCGTCACCGGGGCGATTTCGTCCCCCAGGCGGCCGGCTTCCTGCGCGGCGGCGAAGCGCTTCTGGGTGAGCACGGCGTACTGGTCCACGTCGTCCTGGGTGAGGCCGTAGTCCACCGCGAGCTGCTCGGCGGTGAGCGCCATGGCCTGGCCGGTGTAGCTGTCCGTCAGGGCCGTCCAGAGCATGTCCTCCAGGCCGCCCTTGCCCAGGGGCAGGCCCCAGCGCGCGCCGCGGATGACGTGGGGCGCCTGGCTCATGGACTCGGTGCCGCCCGCGAGCACGCACTCGGCGCCGCCGGTCAGCATCATCTCCGCGGCGGTGACGAACGCCTGGAAGCCGGAGCCGCACAGCCGGTTGACGCCCAGGGCGGGCACCGGCACCGGCACGCCCGTGCGCAGGCCCACGTGGCGCGGCAGGTAGATGGCGTCCGAGCTCGTCTGGACGACGTTGCCGTACACCACATGCTCAATCAGTTCCGGGGACACGCCCGCCTGGGCCAGGGCCGCCTTCGCGGACTCCACGGCCAGGTCGGTGGCGCTCAGGTCCTTGAGGCTCCCACCGTAGGTACCGAACGGGGTGCGCTTGCCGGACAGGAAGTAGATTTCCTCGTTCTTGGACACGCTCTTCATGGTGCTCGTCTCCCTACTCTTCCGGGGCGCGCGGTGCACGCATGACGTGACGGGGAAAATGCAGGGGCGGCCTCAGCCCGCGCGCCTGCCCAGGAAGGCGCCCGCGACGATGGCAAGCGCGATGGCCGTCCACAACAACCCCTGGAGGTTCTGCCGGCGGATTTCCTTGCGGCCAAGGCCCTGGTACCAGGACCGCCCGGCCTGCACCCGGCCCTCCCAGGAGAAGGCGCCCGGCTCCGCCCGGTCCAACCCGTCCAGTCGGCGCACATGTGCGCGAAACAGGCGCTCGGGGGAGGCCCCCTCCAGGGAGCCGGAGCGGTAGCCGGGCAGGTCCAACGCGGGGCGCCGGTAGCCGGCGGTGACGACGAAGCCCCCGGAGGCCAGGGGGGTGAGCAGGTAGAGGCGGGGCAGGTCGTCCCTGCCCAGGTACAGGGTCGCGAAGACGCGCTCGCCGGGGTGGGCCCAGTCGTAGGAGCGGGTGGCCTTCTGGAGGAGCGGCTTCTCCTCGTGGCTGCCCAGGGGGGTGAAGCCCAGCGCCTGGAGCTGTCCTTCGAGGGGCGCGAGCGCCTCCGGCAGGTCCATCTGGTCGGCGGGGGCCTCCGGTTCGATGCGGACGGTGCCGGGGAAGAGGAAGAGCAGCGTGCGCCAGAAGTTGAGGAACAGCAGCACGCCCGCGAGCACGAGGCTCGCGACGACGAATCCCAGCTGACCGAGGACGTTCATGGACCGGGGGCCTTCGGTGCTTTAGCGGCGCGACGCGGTGGAGGGCAGGTGCTGCCAGCGCGCCAGCGCCTCCGGGGTGAGCGGGTCGCGCCCCTCCAGGTAGCGCTCCAGGTGGCCCAGCGAGTCCACGCCCCAGAACATCTCCCCGTCCACCAGCACGGAGGGCACGCCGAAGGTGCCCAGGGCCAGCGCCTCGTCGGTGTTCCTGCGCACGCGGTCCTTCACCTCCGGCGTCACCGCCCGGGCAAGCAGCGCCTTCGCGTCGAAGCCGGCCTCTTCCAGCACCGCGCCCACCTGCTCCGGCGTCTCGATGCCCCGGCCCTCGCCCCAGGCCGCCGAGTAGAGCGCGGTGACGAGCTTCGTCCGGGCCTCCACGTCGTCCACCGCGGCCGTCACGCGCAGGGACAAGAGCGGGTTGAACGGGTGCGAGGGCGGCAGGCTGAAGGGGGCGCCCTGCTCGTGCGCGATGCGGAAGGTCTGCTTGAAGACGTAGACGCGCTTGGCCGGAATCTCCGCGGGCCCCACGGAGCCTACGGCGTTGAGCAGCCCCGCGAGCAGCACCGGCATGGGCTCCAGCGTGCGGCCGTGGCGCGCCGCGAGGGCGGGCATCCGCAGCCAGGCGAGGTAGGCGTACGGGGACAGGTAGTCCAGGCAGAAGCGCAGGGGGGAGGGGGCCATGGGGCCATCCTACCCAGGACGCTGGCCGTCAGGCGCTTCGCTTCAGCTCTTCCAACTGGCGCGACAGCGGGCCACGCAGGGAGCTGGCGAGCGACTGGAGGTGCGTGGCCTTCGCGTTGCCAAAGGCCCGCTCGGCGATCTCCAGCTCCAGCATCACCTGCTCGTGCGTGCCGTGCCGCTCCGCGTGTTGCAGGTAGACGAGCCCCATCTGCAGCACGTTGCCGGTGGCCTCCGCCAGGATGAGGGCGTGGCGCAGGTGCGCGTCCCCTTCCGCCTGGGGCACCAGGGGCGCCAGCGCGCGGCGGGCCAGGATTTCATCCCACGGGTTGGCGAGCACCGGATCCAACGCGCGGGAGAGCGCCGTCTGCGCGGCGGCGAGCGCGGCGGGCAGCCGGCCCTGCTCGCGCTCGAAGCGCGCCTGGTACACGTGCACCAGCGTCTCCATGCGCAGGCCGCCCTGACGCGCCGCCTCCAGGGCGCGGGGCAGCGACTCGCGCGCGGCGGCCGCGTCCTCGAAGAGCACGTCGCGGCACGCCTGGTACACCTGCACGTGGGCCTGCAGCCAGCGGTCCTGGGGCAGCACCCGCGCCAGGGCCTCGCCGCGCGCCACCACCGCGGCGACCAGCTCGTGCTCGCCGCGCTCCAGGTAGTACGGCGGCGTGAAGAGGGCCAGGTTGCGCTCCATCAGCCGGGGGCTGCCCAGCCTGCGGATGAGCTCCGCCTTCTGCGCCAGCGCCGGGGCGAACGCGGCGCCATCCCCGGTGAAGGCCGCGCGCGTCACCTTCGCGAAGAGGTGGTAGGCGCGCACGTCGGTGAAGCCGTGGGCCTCCGCCACCGCGAGCCCGTCGCGCAGCACGTCCTCGTCCAGCGCCTCGCCGCGCAGGGCCAGGTTCACGTTGAGCAGGTAGCCGCCCATGCCCAGCGCCCACGCCAGCCGCCGGGGCGGACGCCCCACCGCGTCCCGGAAGTCGCGCAGCCGCGTCACCTGCTTGCGCTGCTCGGACACGCCTCCCGACCAGCGGCCGGTGTACGCGCTCAGCGTCGCGCGGGCGATGGACAGCCCGGCGAGGTAGGGCGAATCCTCCGGGTGCTCGGCGGACGCGCTCGCGATGAGCGTCTCCATCTCCCGGGTGCGTCCCAGGATGGCCAGCGACATGGCCTGGAGGATTTGAAGCTCCGAGCGCTTCCAGAAGACATCCACCGGCAGCATGCGCTCGCCCGCCGACACCTCGCGGAACAGCGGGCAGAGCAGCTCCTCGCGCTCCTCCGGCGTGGCCGTGCGCGCGGAGGCCAGCCGCTGGGCCGCCTCGCGACGTCCGGACGCCACGTCCACGGTGGACTCCCAATACGCGAAGAGGCGCTCCGCGTACGCCACCGACGTCGGAGGGTCGCTGGAGTAGCCCACCTCCACCAGCGACACCCACGTGCGGATCAGCTGGTCCAGACGCCCCGGGAAGTCCGGCGCGGACTCCAACAGCCCCGCCGCTTCCTTCAGGAGCAACGTGGCCTCCAGCAGCGCCTCCGCCTCGATGGCCGCCTTGCCCGCCTCCAGGAGCGGCTGGATGGCCTCCGCGGGCGCGTCCGAGCGCGCGTAGTGCCAGCCCACCGCGCGCACCAGCCCGGCACGTCCCGCGGGCAGCGCCTGGAGCGCCCGCGCCACGAGGCCGTGGTGCCCGCGGCGGTCCATCTCCGGCGTGCTGTCGTAGACAGTCTGGTGCACGGTGTCGTGCGTGAAGACGTACCGGCCCTCCACGTCCTGGAGGAACTGCCGCTCCACGATGCCGTCCAGCACCGCGAACAGCTCCGCCTCCGGCAGCCCCGCCAGCGAGCGCACCAGTGGCAGGTCCAGCATCCGGCCCGCGGGCGCGAGCTTGCGCAGCAGCGCCACCTGCTCCGGGGGCGCGCTGGCGAGCCGCACCAGCACCGCCTCCTGGACGCTGTCCGGCAGCCGCCGCGTCCCCAGCCCCGCCTCCGCCTCCCAGCGCCCGCCCACGCGCTTGAGCGCGCCCGCCTCCACCAGCATGCGCAGGCACTCGGTGGCGAAGAAGGCGTTGCCTTTCGTGGTCGCGTGCAGCCGGGTGACGAAGCCCTCCGGGATGCCCAACCCGGGCAGCACCAGTTCCACCAGCGTGCCCACGTTCTCCGCGGACAGCGGCTCCAGGTCCATGCGCGCGGTGAGCTTCTCATCCACCGTCTGGAACGCGAGGCTCAGGCGCGACAGCTCCGCGGAGCGGAACGTGCCCACCACCATGCCGCGCGTGCCGTGCAGCGCGCGGATGAGGACGTTGATGGCCTCCAGCGACGCGCTGTCCGCCCACTGCAAATCCTCGAAGCACAGCACGAACGACTGCCGCCCGCCGAGCGTGCGCATCCACTCCGACAGCGCCTCGAAGAACGCGCCCTTCTCCTCCGTCCCCTCGCGCAGGGCGCGCTCGTGCACCTCGCCCTCGGGCAGCTCCGACGACAGGCCCGGCAGCAGGCGCATGAGCCGCGGCCCCAGCCGGTCCATCAGCTCCGACGGCGTGTGCGGCACCATGCTGCGCAGCGCCTGCGCCACCGGCGCGAGCGGGGCCAGCCCCTCCGCGCGGCACTGGCCCCGGCCGAAGGGCAGCTCCGCCAGCTTCGCCTGGAGCTCGAACTCCTGGAGCAGCCGCGTCTTGCCCACGCCCGCGGGACCGCCCACGAGCACCGCGCGCGACTGGCCCCAGTCCGCCTCCGCCAGGCCGTTCATCAGCCCTTCCAGCTCCGCCTCGCGCCCCACCACCTCCGGCACGTGCAGGTAGCTGGCGCGCGCCGACAGCGGCTCCTCCGGGGACGGCTCGCCGCTCGCGTGGCAGAGCGCTTCGAGCAGCTCGCTCGCGTCCTGGAAGCGCTCGCGCGGATCCTTGGCCATCAACAGGAGGATGATCTCCTCCAGCTGCGGATCCACGGCGCAGAGCGTGGAGGGGCGCGGCGGCGGACGCGTCAGGTGGTCCGCCAGCAGCACCGCGGGGTTGCTGCGCTTGAAGGGCAGCTTGCGCGTGGCCAGGTACCAGGCCATCACGCCCAGCGAGTACAGGTCCGCGCGCCCGTCGATGCTCGCGCCCCGCTGCCACTCCGGCGCCAGGTACTCCAGCGTGCCCTTGAGCTTGCCGGGGCTGGGCGTGCCCAACTGGTGCATCACGCCGAAGTCCATCAGCTTCACCGCGCCGGACTCGGTGATGCGCACGTTGCTGGCCTTGATGTCGCAGTGCACGTACAGGCGCGAGTGGATGAACGCCAGCACCTGCGCCATCTGGATCAGCACCCGGTACATCGTGCGCGTGTCCAGCGGCGCGTCCCGCACCAGCGTGCTCAGGTCATGGCCGCCCACCACCTCCATGGTGATGAAGCGGTTGCCGGCCTCCGTCATGCCCCAGTCGAAGACCTTGAGCGTGGACGGGTGCTGGAGCTTCTTCATGGCGAAGAACTCGTGCCGGAACATCAGCACCAGCTCCTCCACCTTCGCCGCGGACAGCTCCGCCGGGACGTGCATCTCCTTGAGCGCGATGCGCCGGCGCTCCTGGAGGTCGTCCGCCAGCCAGATGCGGCCCATGCCGCCCTCGCCCAGCAGCGACTCCACCCGGTAGCGCCCCGTTACGACGACGCCCGGCTCCAGCGAACGCCGCCCCACGACGCCCGCGCCCGGCAGCGTGATGGGCGTACGCATCCGGTCCCCCCATGTGCTCGGAGGCCGGGTGCGTTCGTCCAGGACCGTTGTCTTCTCGTCGTCGCTCACGCGCTAGGGGCCGGCCGTTCCGCCGGGATCCAGACGTTGGAGGAATAGCACGTTTCAGTGACACCGCCTCCGGGACATCCGAGCAGGTGCACCCGGTGTTCCTAGTCCCTGATCAACCGTTCTGCTGGAAGAAAGTGCGTCCCGCCGGCCGGATGCCTGCTGGGGAGCCACTTCCGGCCCTGCCCCCACGTCGCCCCCCGACGCATGCACACCCTTCTTCCAGGCACAGGGCCCATTGCCCGCGCCAGAGGGGGAGGACGGCATGCGTGCGTGGAAGCGGGGGGGAGTGGCCGTGGCCTTCGTGGCCGTCACGGCGTGGATGGCGTGCGGTCAGCCCGAAACCCAGCAAGCCCAGGGCCTCCAGCGGGCCACGGCGGCCACGGTGACGCTGGGCGATGGCCACTGCGCGGGCGTGGTGGTGGGCCAGGGGCGCCATGTGCTCACCGCGGCCCACTGCGTCGCGCAGGCCTCCGGCCATGAGCTGGCGAACTTCGAGGACGGGCGGCGGCTGGAGGGCCGGTACGTGTTCGTGGATCGCGGCCGGGACATGGCCGTATTGGAGCTGGAGGCGACGGCGCCCGTGGCCCCGCTGGAGGTGGCCGAAGCGCTGCCCGCTCCCGGGGACCTGCTCGTCTTCACCGGCCGGTATGATCGCCCCGGCGAACCGCAGCAGGTGATGCTGGAGCGGCTGGGCCGCTGCCCCTCGCTGCCGGACGTGCCCGCCGCGCTCTTCACCACCATGCACGGCATCCCGGGCGACTCCGGCGCGCCCCTGGTGGATGCGCGGATGCGCGTGGTGGGACTCGTGCACGGCGGCGCGCGGTGCAGCATCGCCGCGCCCACCGCGGACGTCGCGCCGGAGGTGGAGCGCCTGTCGCGCGAGGACGCGCAGCCGCTGGCCCGGGGCATGCCACGGGCCCCGCGCTGAAGCGTCATGACGGCTTTGCCGCGTCCTGCGTCATGCCCATTCCGGGCGCGGCGCGGCGCGGCAGGGAGGGGCCGCCCCTCGTCCCTGGACGGCCAGGCAGGCGGGCGAACCGGCCCGGCGTTGCCCGGGCTCCCCGGCGAGGACCACCTTCCTGCCGGAGGCCGGAGCGCGCCCGGACGTCCGGGGACGGCGACCGGAGACCCTTTCGGGAGGCGACACCATGGCCGGCAACAAGGGCAGCAAGAACTTCCAGCCTCGCAACCGGGGCCAGATGGAGGACGCCCAGGACCGGGCCGCCGCGGAGCTGAGCCGCGAGCGCTCCGAGGCCGCCGCCCGCGATCCGGACGTCAACCCGGGTCCGCTGGAGGAGACCCCCTGGGAGGCGGGCGTCGAGCGCGGCGAAGGGTGGCAGGAGGAGCAGGTGCCCGAGCGGGAGGCCCGGGGTGACGAGGAGCCGGACTCCGAGGTTTCCCGGCGTGGGCTCGTGAATCCACCGCCGGAGTCCTAGGGCTGGGCGGCAAACCCGTGAGGTGGAGGCTTTCAGGAATTCCTCCGGGTGAGGGGGGACCTCTTGCCCGGTGCGCACAGTGGGGGGATGCTGGGTGCCGTCGTCCCCTGCTGTCCGCGGTCCCCTCCCCGGGAGTCGAAGCGCCGTGAAGCCCAAGGTCCTCATCGTCGAGAACTCCTGGACCATGCGCGAGACGCTGCGGCTGCTGCTGTCGGGGGAGTTCGACTGCACGGTGGCGGCGGACGGCGAAGCGGGCCTGGCGCACGCGCTGGCGGAGCCGCCGGACGTGCTGCTATCGGACGTGAACATGGAGGGCATCGACGGCTATGAGCTGTGCCGTCGCGTGCGCGCCGAGCCGTCCCTGGCGCACCTGCCGGTGGTGTTCGTCAGCGGCTACGCGCCGCGCGCGGAGCTGGAGCCGGGGCAGCCCCAGCCGGATGCGTACCTGGTCAAGCCGGTGAAGCCGCCGTACCTCATCGCGCAGCTGCATGCCGTGTTGCAGCGTGCGCGGGGCGCAACGGCCTAAGGCCGCGGGCGAGGGCTGAAGCCGGTCGCGCGCCGGGCGGCCTTCCACCGCGAAGGCGTTTGAAGCCGCCGCCTGTGTCGCGGCGCGGACGGCCCCGGCAACTCTCGCTGACCTGGACGTGCGGGAGGGCTATACCTTGCCCACCTTTTCTTTCCCGCCCCGAGGTCCTCGCGTGCTCAACGCCTTCCCCCGCGTCCCGGCTCCCAAGAACGAGCCCGTCCTCTCCCACGCCCCCGGCACGCCCGAGCGCGCCGAGCTGCAAAGCGCGCTCAAGCGCATGAGCGGCGAGCAGGTGGAGATCCCCATCGTCATCGGCGGCAAGCACGTGCACTCCGGCAAGACGGACACGGTGCGCATGCCCCACCGGCACAAGCACGTGCTGGCCACCCTGCACGAGGCCAACGCGAGCCACGTGGAGCAGGCCATCCAGAACGCGATGAGCGTGAAGGAGGACTGGGCGCGGATGTCCTTCCACGCGCGAGCGGCCATCTTCCTGCGCGCCGCGGAGCTGCTCGCCACGCGCTACCGCCCGCTGCTCAACGCGTCCTCCATGCTGGGCCAGTCGAAGACGGCGCACCAGGCGGAGATCGACGCGGCGTGTGAGCTCATCGACTTCCTTCGCTACAACGTCCACTTCGCGCAGCAGATCTTGTCCATCCAGCCGGAGAGCTCCGCGCAGACGTGGAACCTGACGGACTACCGGCCGCTGGACGGGTTCGTCTTCGCCATCACCCCGTTCAACTTCACCTCCATCGCGGTGAACCTGTGCGCGGCGCCCGCCATCATGGGCAACGTGGTGCTGTGGAAGCCGTCCTCCACGCAGGGCCTGAGCGCGTGGTACGGCCTGGAACTGCTGCGCGAGGCGGGCCTGCCCGACGGCGTCATCAACATGCTGCCCGGCGACGGCCCCACGGTGGGCAACCCGGTGCTGGCCAGCCCCCACCTGGGCGGCATCCACTTCACCGGCTCCACGCCCACGTTCAACAGCCTGTGGAAGACGGTGGGAGAGAACATCAGCCGCTACAAGCAGTACCCCCGGCTGGTGGGTGAGACGGGCGGCAAGGACTTCATCTTCGCGCACCCGTCCGCGGCGGACGACCTGGAGGCGCTCGCGGTCGCCATCGTGCGCGGCGGCTACGAGTACCAGGGCCAGAAGTGCTCCGCCGCCAGCCGCGTCTACGTGCCGGAGTCGCTGTGGCCCAAGCTGAAGCCGCGCCTGCAGGCGCTCATCGCGGACATCAAGATGGGCGACGTGACGGACTTCCGGAACTTCATGGGCGCCGTCATCGACGAGCGCTCATTCAAGAAGGTGTCCTCGTACATCGAGCTGGCGAAGACGGGCGGCGACGCGACCCTCATCGCGGGCGGCGGGACGGACAAGAGCGAGGGCTGGTTCGTGCAGCCCACGCTGGTGCAGTGCCACAGCCCGCGCCACCGCATCATGACGGAGGAGATCTTCGCGCCGCTCGTGGGCCTGTACGTCTACCCGGACGCGAAGCTGGAGGAGACGCTGAAGGAGTGCGACCAGTCCGCCAGCTACGCGCTGACGGGCGCCATCTTCGCGCGCGACCGCAAGGCCATCGAGATGATGATGAACAGCCTGCGCAGCGCGGCGGGCAACTTCTACATCAACGACAAGCCCACGGGCGCGGTGGTGGGCCAGCAGCCCTTCGGCGGCAGCCGGGCGTCGGGCACCAACGACAAGGCGGGCTCCATCGTGAACCTGTTCCGCTGGAGCAGCCCGCGCACCATCAAGGAGAACTTCGTGCCGCCCGCGAAGGTGCCCTACCCCTTCATGGACAGCGACCCGAAGGAAGGGGCCATCTAACTCCATGAGCGGACCGTTCCCGGGCATCGCGGGGCTGGACACCTACGCGCTGGAGGACGGCGCGTGCCGCGTGGAGATCATCCCCACGCGCGGCGCGCTCGTCACGCGCATGGTGGTGGACGGCGAGGAGGTGCTCTTCCTGGACGAGGGCACCGTCGCCGACCTCACGAAGAACGTGCGCGGGGGCATCCCCGTGCTCTTTCCCATCGCCGGTCCCCTGCCCGGGGACACGTACCCGGCGGACCGCAAGGCGTACACCCTGCCGCAGCACGGCTTCGCGCGGCGGCTGCCGTGGACGGTGCGGCAGGCGGAAGGCTCGCTGCTGGTGCTGGGGCTCACCTCCTCCGAGGAGACGCTGCGCCAGTACCCCTGGGCCTTCGACGCGCAGCTGACCTTCTCGCTGGTGGGCAGCCGGCTCACCCTCGACTTCGACCTGGAGAACCGGGACACGCGGCCCCTGCCGCTGCACCTGGGCTACCACCCGTACTTCCGCGTGCCTCAGGGCCACAAGGCCCAGGCCCGCGTGGAGACGGACGCCACGCACGCGTGGGACAACCGGGAGAAGAAGGAGGTGCCCTTCACCGGCCTGGACCTCACGGCGCAGGAGGTGGACATGCACCTGCGCGACCACAAGGGGCCGGGCACGGTGCTTTCGCGCGGGCCGGGCCTGCCGCCGGTGAAGCTGTCGTGGAGCCCGGAGTTCCGGCTGCTCGTCGTGTGGACGTTGCAGGGCAAGGACTTCGTCTGCGTGGAGCCGTGGACCGCCGCCGCCGGAGCGCTGGCCACCGGCGAGGGCCTGCTGCACGTGGAGCCCGGCGAGCGCGTGTCGCTCGCGTTCGACATCGAGGCTTGAGCCTCACGCCCTCTCGTCCCGCGCGCTCAGGCGTGCGGGATGAGGGGCATCGTCAGCGGGCCGCGCACGGTGAGGGAGGTGTTCCACTTCACCGGGCCCGTGGGCGTGAAGCGCGTGAAGCGCGACAGCAGCACCTCCAGCCCCACGCGCGCCTCCAGCCGGGCCAGCGGCGCGCCCAGGCAGAAGTGGATGCCGTGGCCGAAGGGGAAGTTGTTCACGCCCTCGCGGTCCATGTCGAAGGTGTCCGGGTCCTTGAAGCGCTCGCCGTCGCGGCACGCGGAGCCCACCATCAGCGCCACGCGCGCGCCCGCCGGAATCACCACGCCCGAAACCTGCGTCTCCTTCGTGGTGACGCGCACCAGCCCGTGCACGGAGGGCTCGAAGCGCAGCACCTCCTCCACGAAGCGCGGCAGTTGCGCGGGGTTCTCCCGCAGGCGGGTGAGCAGGTGCGGGTGCTCCATCAGCATGCGCACGCAGTGGCTGACCAGTTGCACGGTGGTCTCCAGCCCGGCGACGACGAGCAGGAACAGGAAGCTCATCAGCTCCGCGTCGGAGAGCGCCTCGCCGTCCACGCGCGTCTGCACCAGGTCCGACACCATGTCGTCCTGCGGCTGGCGGCGGCGGTCCGCGACCACCTGGGACAGGTAGTCCTCCATCTCGCGCACCGTGGCGCGGATGGACTCGTGGCGGTGGGTGTCCTTCTCCGTCGTCCCGGACACGCTGGACAGGTCCACCGACCAGCGCTTGTAGCGGGCGGTCATCTGCGGATCCAACGCGAACAGCTCGCCAATCACGCTCGCGGGCAGCGGCATGGCGAAGGCGTCCACGAAGTCCACCTCGCGCTCGGGGTGCAGCCGCTCCGCCAGGTGTTGCGCGAAGCTCCGGATGCGCGGCTCCAGCCGGTTCACCGCCGTGGGCGTCCACGCGCGGCTCACCAGCGTGCGCAGCCGCATGTGGTGCGGCGGGTCCATGACGATCATGGACTCGGAGAACGGGTTGTGGCCCAGCCACGGGGGCGCCGTGGTGGTGCGCACCCCCGCCGAGGAGAACACCTGCGGGTTCTTGAACGCCGCGGACACGTCCTCGAAGCGCGTGAGCGCCCACAGGCCCCCCGGCTCCACCTGACACACGGGCGCCGTGCGCCGCAGCTCCGCGTAGACAGGGTAGGGATTGGCCCGGACCTCCGGCGCCATCAGGTTCACGCGTCCGCTCATGGAAGAAATTCCTTTCCGGGCTGGAAATGTATACCCGGTATACTGGCCGCTGAACAGAGGCGTCGCCTCCCCTGCCCCCGAGTCACATGTCCCGTCTCGTCCTCGCCGCCGTCCTCGTCCTGGGTCTGTCCGCGTGCTCCGACGACCCTGATGAAGTCCCCCCCGACGCGGGCGCCACCGCCGACTCGGGCACGGCCACCGATGCCGGCACGGACGTCGATGCGGGCACTGACGCGGGCAGCGACGCAGGCACCCAGGTGGACGCCGGGACGGACGCCGGTTCGGGCAGTTCGCAGGGGTCCGGCAAGCTGCCCTGCATCAGCACGGGTTCGGTGAAGACGGACGCGGGCACGCTGCCGTTCTGCGAGGCCCAGGTGGGCGAAGCGCGGGTGAAGATCATCGAGCCCCAGGCCGGCATCGTGGCCGCGCCGATGAAGCTGGCCATCTACCTGCACGGCGACGGTGCCGCGGCCTACAACGGCAGCAACCCCCGAGCGCTGTTCACCCACGGCGGTTGGACCTACGGACACAACACGCTCTACGTGGCGGCGCTCGCGCCGAACAAGTGCGCGTGGTGGACGAATCCGGGGCGCACGGACTGCACCACCGAGGGGACGGACGCGGATCGCGACCTGGAGGGCAAGAACGCGGCGACACTGGTGGAGATCATCGAAGCGCTGCGCCGTGGCTGGAACATCCAGGACGGCCCCATCTACTTCGGCGGCTCGTCGGGCGGCTCCATCCAGCTGACCGCCAGCTTCCTGCCGCGCTACGGAGACCGCTACCCGGGCGTCTACGCGCTCAGCTGCGGCGGGGAGAAGCCGTGGTCGGGCAAGATGGACTGGGACACCACGCAGGCCTCGCTGCGCGGCGACACGAAGTTCTACTTCACCTACGGCGACCTGGATCCGCTGCTCCTGGACATCCGGGACGCCGAGTCCTACTTCACCGGGCTCCAGTTCCCGGTGAACGACAAGGTCATCGCGGGCGCCGCGCACTGCGCGTTCGACCAGGTGGGCCGCGTCTCCGAGGTCTGGAACGAGGTCACGCCGTAGCTCACGCGCCCGAAGGCGCCGGGGCGTGCGCGATGGCCGGCGCCTTGTGCCGCAGCCAGGGCACGCGGCTGACGTTTTTGACTCCGAATTCAAGGA
The DNA here is from genome assembly GCF_003612065.1 of Corallococcus sp. CA047B. Taxonomy (NCBI): domain Bacteria; kingdom Pseudomonadati; phylum Myxococcota; class Myxococcia; order Myxococcales; family Myxococcaceae; genus Corallococcus; species Corallococcus sp. CA047B. Next base: position 1,988 of record NZ_RAWD01000163.1, on the reverse strand, counting down.
CAAGGAGCGGAGCGCGGTGCCACCGGGAAGGCCCTAACGTGTCGCGCATCCTCCTGCCTTCCGGAGCCTCATCGATGCGCCTCCACGACTACCTGCCCTCGGCGAACGGCTACAAGGTCCGCACACTCTTCGCGCAGTTGGGCATCGCATACGAGTTGGTGCCGGTGGACATCTTCGCGGGCGAAAGCCACACGGCCGACTTCCACGCGAACAAGAACCCGGACGGCCGCATCCCGGTGCTGGAGCCGGAGCCGGGACGGTTCCTGGCGGAGTCCAACGCCATCCTGTTGTTCCTCGCGGAGGGCACGCGGCTGTTGCCCGAGGACCGCTTCGCGCGGGCGCAGGTGCATCAGTGGATGTTCTTCGAACAGAACGCGGTGGAGCCCAACCTGGGCACCGCGCGCTACTGGCGACTCACCGGCAGGGAGCCCCAGCAACCGGAGGCGTTCCGACAGCGCGTCTCCGGGGGAGTCCGCGCGCTGGAAACGCTGGAGCGCCACCTGGGCACCCGCACGTTCCTGGTGGAGGAGCGCTACACCGTCGCGGACCTCTGCCTCTTCGCGTATGTGCACCTGGCGCCGGACGCGGGTGTGGAGCTGACGCCGTACCCCGCAGTGCGCGCGTGGCTGGAGCGGGTGCGGCAGCAGCCAGGCTTCCAGGGCACGCTGCCGCCCTACCCGGCGAACGCCCGGGTGCGTTGAGCGGGCCTCACCGATCGCGTTCAGCGAGCACGGCCTCGCGGGTCTCCGCGTCCGTGAGCACCACCGTCGGTGCCTCCGCGGGCGCCGCCGCGAGCCTGCGCGCCAGCAGCTCCGTCACGGGCGCGAGCACGCTGAAGTGCGTGGCCCCTGGCACCAGGAGGAACGACAGCGGCGCGCCCTTCGCGGCCTTGCGCAGCGGTTCGATGGCGTCGGTGTTGCCATGGTCCGAGCCCTCGATGACCTGCGTGGACACGCGCAGAGCCTCCACGAAGCTCACCGGATTGCGCATCCACAGCTCCGGCCCCGTGGCGCGGTCCAGCGCCGTGCCCGTCCTCCCGTACTCGGAGACATCGTGGGTGGGGCCGAAGACATACGCCCCCTTCAAGCGCGGAGCGTGCGCCGCGGCGATGAGCGCCAGCGTGCCTCCCGTGCTGTGGCCTCCCAGGTAGATGCGCGCCGGATCCACGTCCGGACGCTGGGCCAGGAAGTCGATGGCGGCCACCACGTCATCCGCCTCGCCCAGGAAGTACTCGTGCTCGCCGGGGTTGTCGTTCGCGCCTCGCAGCGACGGCAGCATCAGCACCATCCCCGCCTCGCGGAACGCGCGCGCGCTCTGATCATTGTCGCGGTCCGCCGGCTGCCACGCGAGCGGCCCGATGCCCCAGTTGAACCCGCCGTGGAGCCACACCATCGCCGGGCGCCGGCCCCCTTCACGCACGGGCGTGACGTAGGCCGCGTTGCTTCCCAGCGGCGCTGGATAGCGCACCAACTCGAAGACGCCCGAGGGCGGAACGGGCGCGCTCACGGGCGGCGCGGACGGATCCTTCAACTGCGTGCGGAACGTCTTTCGCAAGGTCATGGGCGTGGGCGGCGCGGGCCTGGAACAGGCGGTCGTGAAGAGGCTGGTGATGAGCAGGAGGAGAAGCGCGGCGGCGCGGAAGGACGTCATCATGGGAATACGCGACGAGGCGTCGTCACCGGTGCGTGACGTGCGAGGCTTCGTTCCGGAGGGTGGCTTGACAGCGCGCGGCATGCTCGCTACTTCTACTCGCAGAATGTTCGTCACCTCCGCCATGTGCATGTGTTCGATGCCTGTTCCGGGTGGGCCCAAGCCCGCCGCGGCCGGCTGACGCACAGCCTGCCCCTGGCGAGCCACCGGAGCCCACCCACCCGCGAGGGTCGGTGGGCTTCGTCGTTCCGGGCCTCCGCTCTCGCACCCCAGCCGAAGAGCGTCGTTAGCGCCCACCGTGACCTGAAGCCTCCCCCGCCGCCCGTCGCGCCCTGACG